>JBJHDG010000187.1:0-5450 GCA_050486425.1 Pseudomonadales bacterium
TATCTGACTCGCGCCTGGGCCTACGGCCGCCTGATGCGGCTGGATCGGCCCGTAGGCACGCTACTACTGCTCTGGCCCACCCTGGCAGCGCTCTGGATGGCGGCCGGCGGCCTGCCCAGCTGGCCGCTGCTGAGTATCTTTGCCGCCGGTACCCTGGTAATGCGCGCCGCCGGTTGCGTCATCAATGATTTTGCCGATCGCGATCTGGACGGCCATGTCAGCCGCACCCGGGGCCGCCCGCTGGCACGCGGTGAGCTGCACGAGCGGGAAGCGCTGGTGTTGTTTGTGGTGCTGCTGCTGATCGCCCTGGTGCTGGTACTGCAACTGAATCTGCATACCCAGCGCCTGGCATTGGTCGCGGTGTTGCTGGCAGCTATCTATCCCTTTATGAAGCGCTACACCTATCTGCCCCAGGTGTTTCTCGGCGCAGCCTTCAGCTGGGCCATTGTGATGGCCTTCAGCGCCCATCTGGCACCAACCCAAACCTTGCTGGAACTGCCCAGAGCGACCTGGCTGTTCTTTGTGGCCAGCCTGTTGTGGATCGTGGCCTATGACACCCTCTACGCCATGGTGGATCGGGAAGATGATTTGAAGGTGGGGATCAAATCCACGGCCATCCTGTTCGGTCCTCTGGACACCACCATGGTGGCCATACTCCAAGGCAGCGCTTTGCTGTTGCTGCTGTTACTGGGGCTGCAGATGGAGTTTGGTATTTGTTATTACCTGGGCCTGGTGACCATGGGCGCACTGTTCTGGCAGCAACAAAAACTGATCAAAGGCCGGCAGCCCGCGCAGTGCTTCAAGGCCTTCAGCAACAACCAGTGGGTGGGCTTTGCGCTCTTCGCCGGTACGGTACTGGATCTGTCGGTAGTGCCCGCAGTTTCCGCACTGGTGCTGAATGCGTGGCCAGCATGATGGCAAACAGCAACGTCAGTCAGCTGCGCCGCTTGCTGGAACGCGTGCTGCAGGTGCTGGATTGGCTCACCGGCCTGCTCGGTCGCAGCCTGGGCCTGCTGGCGCTGCTGATGATGCTGCTCACCTGCATGGTGGTTTTATTGCGTTACGCCTTCGGTATTGGCGCCATTCTGCTGCAGGAATTGGTGATCTATCTGCATGGTACCCTGTTCATGTTAGGCGCTGCCTACTGTTTGCGTGAGGATGCCCATGTGCGGGTGGATTTTCTCTACAGCAGATACAAACCCCGCACCCGGGCCCTGGTCAACCTGGTAGGGCATCTGTGTCTGCTACTGCCGCTGTGCGTGTTCATGCTGCATATCTCCGCCGATTATGTGGCGCGCTCCTGGCGCATCATGGAAGGTTCCCGCGAGGTGGGTGGCCTGCCTGCGGTGTTCCTGTTGAAAACCCTGATTCCCGCCGCCGCTGTGCTGCTACTGATTCAGGCATTGGTGGAATCCCTGCGCATTCTGCTGCGCTGGCCAGGCGCCGCAGCAACGGCAGTGCTTGACGATCAGTCGCCACATGCTTGAGCTGATTCCACTACTGATGTTTCTGGCGGTGTTTGCCGCTCTGATCGCCGGTTATCCCGTGGCTTTTACCCTGGCGGGTGTGGGCCTGTTATTTGCCTTCGGTGGCGCATTGCTGGGCATCTATCCCCTGGCCAGCCTGGGTTTTTTGCCCAGTCGCCTGTTCGGCATTATCACCAATGAAACCCTGATCGCCGTACCTTTGTTCGTGCTAATGGGCGTGATGCTGGAGAAAAGCCGCATCGCGGAAAATCTACTTTCCAGCATGACACTGCTCATGGGTCAACTGCGCGGCGGCCTGGCCATGGCCGTTACCCTGGTGGGTATGCTGCTGGCCGCCAGCACCGGCATTGTGGGTGCCACGGTGGTGGCTATGGGTCTGATTTCCCTGCCCAGTATGTTGCGGCACAAGTACGATCCACGTCTGGCCACCGGTACCATTGCAGCGACTGGCACCTTGGGGCAAATCATCCCACCCTCCATCGCCCTGGTGTTGCTGGGGGATGTGATGTCCAACGCCTACCAGCAAGCACAATTGGCCCAGGGCGTATTTGCACCGCGCACGGTTTCCGTGGGTGATTTGTTTGCCGGCGCCCTGGTGCCGGGCCTGGTATTGGTGGGGCTGTATTTGGCTTATCTGTTGGCCGTGGGGATCTTGCAGCCAGCGCGCATGCCCATTCCGGATGCGGACAGTTTGCGCAGTGGCCGCCCCGGTCATCCTGGCTGGCAACTGTTGAAAGGACTGGCCCCGCCCTTGTTGCTGATCGTGGCGGTGCTGGGTTCCATTCTCGGTGGTCTGGCGACACCCACCGAGGCGGCCGCCGTGGGCGCTCTGGGTGCCACACTGCTGGCCGCCGCCTATGGCGCATTGAATCTGCGTACGCTGCTGGACGTGTCGCGGCAAACGCTGTTGACCACCAGTATGGTGTTTTTCATCTTGATCGGCGCCTCCATCTTTGCCCTGGTGTTTCGCGGCTACCAGGGCGATGAAGTGGTGCAGAACCTGTTCCAGGCCATGCCTGGCGGCGTTTGGGGTGCTTTGGCCATTGTCATGCTGGTGATCTTTCTGCTGGGGTTTATTCTGGATTTTATCGAGATCACCTTCGTGGTTGTGCCCATTGTGGCGCCCATTTTGCTTGCCATGGGTGTGGATCCCATTTGGTTGGGCGTGATGATTGCGGTGAACCTGCAAACTTCGTTTCTAACGCCACCTTTTGGGTTTGCGCTGTTTTATCTGCGTGGGGTGGCACCTTCCAGTGTGCATACATTGGATATCTATCGCGGTGTGGTTCCCTATATAGGTTTGCTGTTATTGCTCCTGATATTGCTGGTGCTGTTTCCCGGCCTGGCCACTTGGTTGCCATCACAGCTGTACTGAGTTCGCTTTTTTCAACCAGCCACTGGAGGCTATGTGAGCAGAAAACTTATCAGTTCCGGATCACCCTTTGAAGCCAAGATCGGCTACTCCCGCGCTGTGGTGGATGGCGACTGGATTTTTGTTTCCGGTACCATCGGCTTTAACTATGACAGCATGAGCATTTCCGATGATGTGGTGGAACAAACAGAGCAAGCCCTGAAAAACATCCAGGCTGCATTGGCACAGGCCGGCGCAACACTGGCGGATGTGGTGCGGGTACTCTATGTTTATCCAGATCCCAAAGATGTGGAACCCTGTTACGAAGTGCTGGGTAAATATTTTGGTGATATCCGCCCAGCGGCCATGATGCTTTCCGCCAACTTGCTGGATCCGAAAATGAAAGTCGAAATTGAGGTGACAGCACGCAAACAGTCCTGACGGTTATTAAATTTGTTCCTTAGGAGCGCCGCTGCTAGAGTGGCTGCCAGCATCAGTTCAGGATCTGGATATGGCAGACAACGTCTATGTCAGCGCGGAAGCCGACTACTACTTTGCTTGCAAACCCAACTTGATAGCTATTCAGGGTGCTTCCCTTGCCGTACGCAGCTACGGCAAGGGACCTGATCTGGTGTTTATCCATGGCTATCCCACCCATGGTTATACTTGGCGCCGGCTCCTACCCACCTTATCAACCACATTTCGTTGTCATGTTATAGACCTGCCTGGACTTGGCGATAGTCATTGGGACACCCATACAGACTTTACCTTCGAAAAACAGCATCAGCGCCTGCATCTGTTGCTGGAGCAACTTGTTCAGCAAGGCTGTACCCTGGTGGCGCATGATACCGGTGCCACCTTGGCACGGATGTTGGCAGTTTCTCAATCGAAGAAGGTCAAGGGTTTAGTTATTTTCAATACTGAGATGCCTGGACATCGCCCCCCATGGATCCAGACCTATCAGCGCCTGGCCAAACTACCTGGCGCATTGTATGGCTTTCAACTGTGCATGAGGTCAACTTGGTTCTTGCGCTCTGCGATGGGAATGCGCGAGTTCTATGCGAACAAGGCGCTGCTTACTGAGGAAGCTTTATCACCCTACGCCAAACCACTGGCGACGAATGGTGAAAAGATGCGCGGCGCCATCGGCTATCTTCAGGGCATACAGTGGTCTGTGGTGGATGCCACTTCAGCGCTACACAAGCAAATCACTGCACCTGTGCTGTTGTTATGGGGTCAAGCGGATCGCACTTTTCCGCTGGCGCTAGCGCAACAAATGAGCACGCAATTTGCCGGCCCTATGACACTGATAGCAATTGCCAATGCCGCCTTACTGCCTCATGAAGAACAGCCGGAGCTGGTAATTCATCACATCTTGGAGTTTTCGAAGCACCACCAGCTTACGCAGCTGGCTTGAATTGTGGCTGATCGTGCAGGCTCGGTGTTGGGCTATCCAGCCAATCCAATAACCACTGCCATAGAGGTTCCATGCCCACCTTAAAATAGCCCATATGGCCTATTCCTTTGCGTCGCACCTGCGCCGGATCCAGATCCAAGGTCGTCAAATTGATGTGGGGAAAACCAGAGACCAAAGCATCCCGGGAATCCGGCAATGCCCAGGCGTCATCTAGCGCGCTTATCGCCAGCAGCGGCTCTGTTAGTTGAGCGGCGTTCGTAACCGCGTCGCTCCGCGCAGGATCACCAAAGTAAAAATTGGGATACTTACACCAACGCCGCCACTGACGAAATAGGGACAGCGGGATATCTTCCCCCATGCCCACCACCGACATGGGAACATAACCTTTCCATGCACCCAGTAACGGGCCTAACAGATGCCAATACGCCAACACCCTTAGTCGCTCTGAGAGTGGCATCCATCCGTGCCATCCGGCTCCACAACCCAGCATACAAATTCGATCTAACGTCTTCGCATTGGGAATAAGCGCTAGCGCATGGCCGCCAAAGGAGTGCCCAACCAAATACGTATTCGCTGATGCGGCGTCGCTGGAAAGCGTGCCGATGCGATTAATTGCAGACGCCAAATCAAGTTGGGCCCAATCTAGCGCACTGGGCGTAAACCCCTTTAAGCTCGCTGGGGCAGAAGCGCCTATGCCCCGATAATCAAAAGTGAGCACATCAAATCCCTGATTTTGCGCGTACCGGGCAAAGTGCCGATAAAACTCCTGCTTCACACCAATCGCTGATCCTAATACGATTTTCCCCCGCGCCGACGAGTTGGTCGTCGAATAAAATCTGCCGCCCAGCGTGTACCCATCTTCAGCGAAGAACTCAATGATGTTGCATGTTGCTTGCTGTTCAGACAAAGGAACGGTGCTCCGTCGTTCAAATAACTAAAAATATCGGGCGTAGGTCACCGACAGATAATCGTCGTTACCCAGGTTAGAAATCGGAGAATCTGGGGGTAAGTTTCCAAAACTACGCGCTTCCACAGTCATTCTGGCACTGTTACCCAAGCGACGTCGGTATTCCAAGCGCCCAAATCTAGTCTGGTTATCCAGATCCTGTACGATGCCCAGCAGGAGGCTGGTTCCATCTACGTCGTTCAAAGCCAACCTGGTACCAAAAAAAATATCATTTTGAAACCCGACACC
>JBJHDG010000188.1:0-5427 GCA_050486425.1 Pseudomonadales bacterium
TAAGCACCCACTCTCCTTCTGAGCGCTGATTCTGCTATTACCTCGGACCTGGTCCACAAAAATAGCGGACCTGGTTCACACACTTACATCTGCCTAAAACGATAAAAACGATTATTTCAGTCCCAGACCACTATTCTCCATCCATGGAATACGCCCGTTGACCCAGGGCCAACAGGGCAGCTCAGGGAACGAGTGCTTCGCCCACTTGAGGAGACCTGAAGCCATGTCACGCACAATAACGATTTGGAAAAAGCACGGCGTCTTGGGTTTGATGGGGCTACTCGCCTTTGCCTGCCTTGGCAGCGCCCAGGCCAATACCACCGTCTTCCAGGAGCCTTTTAACAGCAGCACTGGCTCGTTCAGCAGCAGCGGCTATGTGTACACCGGCAGCTACGGGGTGCGCATGCGGGGTGGCTCAGCGCCCGGCGTAATCACCTCACCTGTCATCAGTACCCAGGGCTATACGGATATCAGCCTCAGCTTCGATCGCAGCGCTGACAGCCTGGGCAGCGGCGAATTTGGCATCGCCGAATACTCGCTGGATGGCGGGAGTAACTTTTCCGTGGTGCATGCCACCGGCAATACCAGTCTGTCCCGGGTGACTGTGACGCTGGGATCCGCCGGCGGCCAGACGGGATTGGTGCTGCGTTTCCGCACAAACTCCGGCAGCTTCTATGGGAAAATGGAAGTAAAGAACCTGGTGTTGTCTGGCAGCCCCGCCGGTGGTGGTGGCGGCGGTGATAATGGTGGGGGTAGCAGTGGCGGCAGCCATCAAACCAGTATGTTCAATGCCAGCTACCAGGGTCGAGGCAGCACCAGTTCCTGTAACACCAGCTATGCCATCCGCGGCTATGAGCCCAGCAGCAGCGGCACCTTCCCCCTGTTTATCTACACCGTGGGCACTGGCGAAAACTATCTGAGTGACAATGCCATCTCCACCATTCAGGAAATGGCCGCGCGCGGCTATGTGGCGGCAACCGTTAACTATTCAAACAGCTCGTTCGGCAACTGCTCCACCCTCTCCAGCCGCGCCAACTGCATCTATAACGGCAATAACGGCCAGAGCGCCGTGGCACAACTGTGCGCCCGAGGCAAGGCGGATTGCAGCAAAGGCATAGTGGTGGCTGGCTTGAGCCAGGGCTCCATCATGGCGGTATTGGCGCGCAACTACGACAACCGGGTACGGGCAGCCTATGGTCAAGCCATCGGTGTGAAGTACTCCATTTATGACCTGTCTTCCTGCGTTGCCAACGGCAACCGCTCCCTGCCCAGCAATCGCCTGCGCGCCGTCACAGGTGCCCAGGATGGCTTTATGGGCAGCTCACCCACCAGCGTGCGCAATCAACTGCGTGATCTGACCGGCATCAATGGCGGCGCCTATTCATACACTGGCCTGAATACCAATGGCAGCGGCTGGTATATGGTGGCCAACGCCGAAGTCGACGATGGCAATGCGTCCCACTGCTACATGTTCGTGGGCGGTTGCACCGGTGTGGAAGATTCCAATTGGCGCGGCACCCAAGGCTGGTCGCTGGATACCAATCTGGACTGGTTACAGAGCTTTACCGACTAAGCAACCGGTCATTCGCTTGGCACAGCCGGGCCACCTGCGGGTGGACCGGCTTTTTTTTGCCAAATTGCCTAGGTTTAGCGGCCGACAGTGCGCACCCGATTGATGCGGAAGAGACTGGTGGTGCCACTGACTTCATTGGCTGTCACCAGCAAAGGCACGCCACGGATAGGGCTGTCCTGGGCGGGAATGATCACAATGTCTTCCAAGCCCAAGTCCAACGCCTCGGGCGTACCCGGTTGTGCCGCAAAATTTCGATGATTCAGGTACTGCATGAATTGAGGCTGATAAGGATTAGTGATGTCGTAGAGCATGATACCACCCACCCGCTCTAGGCCGACAAAAGCGTAGGCGCGGCCCCATAGTTGCGCCACCGCCACCGCTTCCGGTTCCGGACCTTTGTTGTCACTACGTGGCTCAGCGCCGTTGGCGGTATGGTTGGCATTGAAATTTGCAGGGTTTACCGCAGCGATAATGCGCTCGATATCGCTGCCGCTGTCATAAATTTGCTCCAATTTGTCGTTGTAGATGGAGAAGGAGCGGGCGCCAAAGGCGTAGATCGCTTCGTAGCAACTTCCATCAGCGCGCAGTCCATCAGCTCGAGTTACGGTAAGACGACCCATGTTGGTGTTATCACGCAGCTGCGACAGATTGGTGACACCTTGTGGATTGCTCGCGTAAAAATCGCTGAAGCGCGCTGAGTCGGCACAAATCGGTGTGTTACCAGACAACGCCCGGAAACGGGATTCTTCGCTATAGCCAGGATAATCTCGGGCATCACCCTCGTTGGCAGTGACGATGTAAGTACGGCCGCGGTACTGAAAATTGGTGATAGCATCCGGCTGATAGATACCGTATACCGGCCAATTCAGGATACGGATCGCGCCGTCCTGATCGCTGACATCCAGCTCGTTGCCCGGCAGTAGATGATCCTTGAAACCCAGCCCATGTAGCGCGGTGAATTCACCCATGGTGATATCCAGCACGGCAATGGCATTGTTTTCCTGCAAGGCGACCCAAGCAGTGCGGGAATCTTTCGACACCGTGATGTACTCCGGCTCCAAATCTTGCGCCACACTGGCGTTGGGACCAAAGATGCGAATGGATGAATCCAGCACCGCGTCGTTAAACTTATGGAAATCCGCCGTACGCACATGCTGCTGATTGAGCTTGCGGATATCTTTGGGGAGATCAATGATGCTGACCGTACCTTCTGGATCAATGGAATAGTCATCACTCGGCTCGCCCTCATTGGCAACCAATACTCGCTTGCCGTCAGGGGTGAAGGTAAGCATGTCCGGCAGTGCGCCCACTTCCACTTGCGCCAGCGGCTCACCATCCGTGGTAAAGAAAGCGGCCCAACCATTGTCAGTGCGTACCGGCGCTTCTACCGCCACTGCCACCACGCCATTATGCACGTCCACACTATTGGCGATGCCGGGCACTTGAATGCTGAATAGCAGCGTCGGCGTCGCAGGATCCCGAATATCCAGCACATCCACTTCCCCAGAAGCGGCGCTGACCACGAACAGACGCTGGGTTTTCGGGTCATGGGCAACGATTTCGGCAGCGGATTGATTGAAAATACCGCTGTGATAAGTGCCCACATGTTCAAGGCTAATCTGAATCGGACTGGCAGCCGGTGCTGCCCATACCACAGGTGACAAATTGGCTACACCAATACCAAAGCCCAACAGGCTAGCACGGGCCAGAGAAGCAAAATTCATAACGTACTCCTGATGACTGTCGGAATGCGCGGCGAGTCTGCTATTGTCCTGTGAACATCCCATGACGGCCTGCAAGCAACAGGACAAACCCCATAGCCATGACACGCCGCTATCTGCATCTGGACGTATTTACTGCCACCCCCTACGCCGGCAATCAGCTGGCCGTGGTGCTGGATGCGCAAGATCTGCAGCCATCGCAAATGCAAGCCATTGCCAACGAAATGGCTTTTTCGGAAACCACCTTCGTATTGCCAGCCAGGGATGCTGCTGAAGATTGGCAGGTGCGCATATTCACCCCGCACCGGGAGCTGCCCATGGCCGGCCATCCCACCATCGGCACCTGCTTTGCATTGGCCGCCACGGGGCTGATTGCTGCCGGTACATCCGCAGTAACCCTGGGGCTGGGCATCGGACCCACCCGGGTACGGCTGCAATGGCAGGCTGCTGCCCTGGCATTTGCCTGGATGCAGCAACCCGTGCCTGAGTTCGGCGCACAACTGACAAACCAGGCCGCGGTGGCGCAGGCACTGGCTTTGCCCACCTCGGCCCTGGATCACCGGGCACCCATGCAACAGGTTTCTTCCGGCGTACCTTTTTTGTTTGTGGCGTTGCAATCAAAAGCTGCTGTGGACGCTGCGGCGTTGGATCGCACCGCACTGGCTGCCGTGTACACTGCAGCTGGCCTGCCGGAATTGCCGGTGTATCTTTGCACTGTTGCAGATGGCCTGGTTTACAGCCGCATGTTTGCACCCAGCCTGGGTGTACCCGAGGATCCCGCAACTGGTGGCGCCAACGGTCCCTTGGGTGCCTATCTGCTGCGTTATGGCCTGGTGCCCGCCAGCCAGGCAGGGGCCATCCACAATCGACAAGGCGTAAAAATGGGCCGGCCCAGTGACATCCATATTCAGGTTGCGCTGGATGCAATGGGCAATGCCTGTGATGTGCAAGTGGGCGGGCAGGCGGTGCTGGTGGCCCAGGGCCAGCTACTGCGCTAACTCGGCCACCAGATAAGCCGGCAGCATGGCGTCGGCACGGCGACTGTGACGGCGACCATAACCTTTGGTGTGATAGGCCTCGGAAGCTTCCTGACCACACCAGCGCAGCATCACCTCGGGCGCGCTGGGATGCTCGGGAATGTATCGGGTAAAGTCGTATACCTTGCCGTCAATCGCCATCCAACAATCTTCAGCGCTGTCGTGTTGTGCCAGCTCTGCAAGACTGATCAGTGGCAACGCAGGCTGTTGCGCAGACGCGGCTGCATCCTTGTCAGCAGCAGGTGCAATCTGTGCATCTTGTGCGGCTAGTGCATTTTGGGCTGCCTGCTGCGTCGCCAGGTGTGCGTACAACCAGATGCTGAACAGACTGGCAAGAAAGGCGATAAACGCGCTGTAGAGCAGTTTGTTCATAGCAGATCAAACGCCTCCGTATGAATATGGCGCGCCGGCACACCCTGCTGCCGCAACAAGGTAGCGGCTAACTGGTTCAACGGCAGTGGTCCACAAATGTAAACCTGGCGCGTCTGCAAATCTGGCGCTGCCGCCTTTAGAAAATCGGCATCCAGATTTCCCTGATCCTGCCAATAATGCGGCAGCACCTGTAATCCCGACACTTGGTTGGCACTGCGTTGAAGTTCGTCCAGGTAGTAAGCGCGACTGGGATCATTGGCGCAGTAGATCAGCACAATATCCAGCGGGCATGGCGTTACGCATAGCTGCCGGATGGCAGAAACAAAGGGTGTAATGCCAATGCCGCCACCGATCCAGAGCTGCGGGCCGGCCACCGGATCAGTAAGAAAACGTCCGAAAGGCCCTTCCAGATAGACCTTGGAACCGACAGCCACCTGCTGCAGTGCGCCACTGGCATCACCCAGGTCCTTGATGGCAATGCGCAGCGCTGGCAACGCAGCTGGCGCACTGGAGAGTGTGTAGGGATGTTCCTCACCGCGACCCGCATGCAACCCAGGATCCATGGGCGTCAGATACATGAACTGGCCGGCATAAAATTGCAGCGGCCGCCCCAAAGGCGTGAGGGCAAGCTCCACCACGCCGGTGGCCAGTGGCTGCACCGCCTGAATCTGATAGGGGCGGCGCGCGAACAGTCGCGCCAAACCAGCACGCCAGAAGAATGCCA
>JBJHDG010000189.1:0-5421 GCA_050486425.1 Pseudomonadales bacterium
TATAAAACCAAGCGGAAAGAAATTTTAGGCGGCTTTCTCAGCCGCCCCAGCATTTACGGCACTCAGTATTTCAGCGCGAAATACGAGGCGCAGGCGCGCACCAATTTGGCAAAGTCGGTGTCCTAATCCAGCAAACACACAGGCGCCCCAACCCGCAACACGCCTGCATGCACCACCTCGGCATACACCCCCACACAAGCAAACTTTCCTGCGCCAGGCAATTCATGGAGGTTGGCGGTAGCCGCCGTGCGCAACACCGCAATATCCTCCGCCAGCCCAGGTTGTTGCACGGTGGTCATCACGCAGCGCGGGGTGCGCATGCTAACGCGAATCTCCAGTTCCTCACCAATGCGCAGCCGCTTACCTAACCACTCGTCTTCCGGAAACTCCGCGTCACTGTTGCTGGCAATCACAAAGCTCGGGCGAAAACGCTGGGGCGCCAGCTGAGAATTCGGCGCCAGACGTTGCAGGCTGGCCAGGGTACCTGTGGTCAGCAGATGCAATCCGGCCATGTCCACAAAACTGGGTACCTTGGTGGCAATCGCCATGGGAATATCCTGATCACCCTGATAGGTAACGCCATCGATTTCCGGCCAGGTTGAGGCGTAGCTGCCCAAATGCCCCGCCGCAGCCTGGTGCAGTTGCAGGCTGCGCCCGGTGAGTTGTGCAAGCTGCGCCACCGCCTGCGCGGCGGGCAAACGCTCACCCGAAGGAAGTTGGATCCACACCTGATCAGCCTCCAGGCCGGCCGCGCAATCCAGCAACGCCCGAAACAGTTTGGGTTTCTTCGCGCTGGCTACCTTGCCGCTCTCCAGATCCAGCAACGCCAGCTGGCGATCACCGGCCATGCCCTTGGCATCCACCCAGACTTCGCTGGGCGTTTCACCCTGCATGGATTTAACCGGGTAGCGATGAATGATGTCGATGGTGCCAACGGCTGTGGGCATGAAGAGGATTCCTGTGGTTATTGGTGAAATTGGCCATCAGCTGCCAGCTTCTGAAATCGCAGATCCCAAACCTCATGCCCCAACCTTTGGCCGCGGGCTTCAAAATTGGTCAGCGGCCGCACTGGTGCGCGTTCGGAATAACCATGCGCTGGCGCGAGATTACGCAAACTCGGCTCGGCGTTCAGCACCGTCAACATATGCGCTGCATAATCTTCCCAATCCGTGGCGAGCAGCAGGGTGCCGCCAGCTTGCAGGCGACTACTGAGCAACGCCACGAACTCAGGTTGGATCAGGCGACGTTTGTGGTGTTTGGCCTTGGGCCAGGGATCAGGAAAGAAAATGCTGATCTGGGTCAGGCTTGCCGGTGTCAGCATGGCCATCAGCGCCTGCCGCGCATCACCATCCAGCACGCGGATATTGGGCAATTGCTGGTGCTGGGCTGCTGCCAGCAAGGCGCCGATGCCGGGCAGGTAGAATTCAATACCCAGGCAGTTCCAGTCGGGTCGCGCCTGGGCCTGGGCAATCAGCGCATGACCCATGCCGAAGCCGATCTCCAGCACCAGCGGTGCTTCGCGGCCAAACCAGGCGGCCATATCCAGGGGTGTATCAGTGACCGGTTGGCACCAGCCGCCATAGGCTTCCGCCAGGGCCTTGGACTGGCCTTTGGTCATGCGTCCCTTGCGGCGGATATACAGCCGCTGGCGAAACTCCGGCATCTACGGATCCTTCGATTAGTCGCGGTAGATTAGGCGCGGCGCAGTCGTTGCCAAGCGGCAAGTGCCAACAACAACCAGGCGCTGATCAACAGCGCTCCGCCCACCGGCGTTATCGGCCCCAGCCAACGGGGTGCGCCCAAGGCCAACGCATACAAACTGCCACTGAATCCCAGCATACCGACAATCAGCAACCAACCGGCAGTGCGCAGCAGTGGACCTGATACCCGCGCGTCCAACTGCAACCACAACCCCAACAACACCAGCAGCAGGCTATGACTGTGATGATAATCCACAGCGGTTTGCAGCGCTGCTGCCAGGCCAGGCGCCAGCCCGCTCCAGGCATGTGCCGCCAAGGCGCCCAGCACCACGCTGATGGCACCGCTGATAAAGGCAATGAGAAGAAAGAGGGCGGCCATAAAAAATTGCCCCGGCAAGCCGGGGCAGTTCCATCAGGCGAGCATGCGCGCCTTGAGTTTTTTGAAGGCGCTTTGTTCCAGTTGGCGGATGCGTTCGGCAGAGACCTGATATTCCGCAGCCAGCTCATGCAAGGTGGCTTTGTCATCGGCCAGCCAACGTCGCTGCACGATGTCCCGGCTGCGCTCATCCAGCACGGCCAGCGCGGTTTCCAAACGGCTCTCGGCATCCAACTCCCAATCCTGGGCAGCGACGATGTCGGCCGGGTTGGCGTTTTCCGCTTCCAGGTAGGCGGCGGGCGCCGGGAACTGGTTGTCGTCATCATCGGCCTGGGCATCAAACGCCATGTCATAGGCGGCCATACGGCCTTCCATCTGCGTCACCGTGTCTGTGCTGACACCCAGATCCCGCGCCATGGCTTCAGTTTCCTCCTGGTTCAGCCAGCCGAGTTTTTTCTTGCTGCTGCGCAGGTTAAAAAACAGTTTGCGTTGGGCCTTGGTAGTGGCCACTTTGACGATGCGCCAGTTGCGCAGGATAAATTCATGAATTTCGGCGCGGATCCAGTGCACGGCAAAAGACACCAGGCGCACGCCGTAAGCAGGATCGAAGCGTTTTACCGCTTTCATCAGGCCCACATTACCTTCCTGGATCAGGTCGGCCTGAGACAAGCCATAGCCGGCATAGCTGCGCGCCAGATGCACCACGAAACGCAGGTGCGCCAGGACCAGCTGGCGGGCGGCGTCCACGTCCTGGTTGTCGGCGAAGCGGCGGGCCAACGCCTGCTCTTCTTCAGCGCTCAAAATGGGAAATTGACTGATGGTGCGGACGTAGGCATCCAGGTCACGACCAGGCGCCAGGCTGTGCAATGCCATCAGGCTGGTTGTCATTTGATACCTCCAAATCGCTGAGTCGGGTTACTACCGTGCCATTTTAGCAGTCGGGGCATTGGAGTGCTAATGCCTGCAACGAGTTCCAGCCCTGAAGTTGCACTGTCTTGTAACGCCCCTGGTGGTAGGCTTGCCCTCCCAAGGCGCAAAGGGAGAAAGCCGCCCATGATCAGCCGCCAACGCCTGCTATTACCCTTACTTTTACCCCTGCTGGGCCTGCTCCTGAGCGCCTGCGGTGGTTCCTCCTCGGGCAGCGGCAACAGGCCTAGCTACGGGCTGGACGGCCGCCCCGCCAACAGCAGCTGTCTGGCGCAGGATGTGTCTCTGGGCAGCCTGGGGGTGACCGCCCAGCGGGTGTTCCCCGCCCTGAACTTCAGCGAACCGGTACAAATGCTGCAGGCGCCAGGGGCTGAGGGGCATTGGTATGTCCTGGAAAAGGCCGGGCGCCTGCGACGTTTTGCCAATCAGGCGGACGCCGGCAGCACCAGCTTGGCGCTGGATCTGAGCGCCAGCGTGCATGATGGCGGCGAGGGCGGCCTGCTGGGCATGGCCTTTGCGCCCGATTTTGCCAGCAGCGGTGAGGCTTATCTGTATTTCACCACCCCCTCTACCATCGGCGGCTCCTACAAGTCGGTGCTGGTGCGCTTTCACAGCCCAGATGGCGGTGCCTCCTTCACTCCAGGCAGCGCCCAGACCTTACTGGAAGTGGTGCAGCCCTGGCCCATTCACAATGCCGGCGCCCTGCATTTTGGGCCACTGGATGGCTATCTTTACCTGGGTCTGGGCGACGGCGGGCCCACGGAATACGCCCAGGACGACCGCTATCTGCTGGGCACCTTTGTGCGCATTGATGTCTCCGGCAGCGGCAGCAGTTATGGCATTCCCACGGACAATCCCCATGCCGGCAACCCCCTGTGTGCCCAGGGCGAAGGCGCTCTGCCCTGCCCGGAGATCTTTGCCACTGGCTTTCGCAATCCCTGGCAATGGAGTTTCGATCGGGAAACCGGCGCCCTCTGGGTGGGGGACGTGGGCCAGGGTGCCCGGGAGGAAATCAATCTGGTTACCCTGGGTGGCAACTACGGCTGGCCGCACCGGGAGGGCATGATCTGCTATCAGCCCCAAAGCGGCTGCCAAAGCGCCGGGCTTACGGATCCGGTGCTGGATTATTTGAATCCCAGCGAAGGCGGCGCGGTGACCGGCGGCTATGTGTATCGCGGCACCGCCATGCCGGGCTTGTATGGTCGCTACCTGTTCGCGGATTTCGTCAGCGGCCGGGTGTGGGTGCTGGTGGCCGACGACCAGGGTGGCTATGACAAGCTGCAACTGCTGCAGGTGGACTTCAATCCGGTGTCCTTCGCCCAGGATCAGCAGGGTGAGCTGTATTTGGTGGATTACAACGGTGGCCTGTATCAGCTGGTGCCCGGCGATGGCGGTGACGCTGGCGATGCCAGCCTACCGGAGTGGCTCAGCGCGACTGGCTGTGTGAATCCAGCGGCGCCCTGGCTACCCGCCAGCGGCTTGGTACCGTACGAGATCAATGTGCCCTTCTGGTCAGATGGCGCTGACAAGGCTCGCTGGCTCGCCATTCCCGATGGCACCCGTATTCAGGTGGGTACGGACGGCCACCTGCAGTTTCCCGCCGGCAGCGTGCTGATGAAAAACTTTGTCCGCGATCAGGTGCTGCTGGAGACCCGGCTCTTCATGCGTCATCCCCAGGGCAACTGGGCGGGCTACACCTACGCCTGGAATGCCGAGCAAACCGATGCCCAGCGGGTACAGGGTGGCGCCTTGGTGGACGTGCTGGGTGAGCCCTGGTTGTTTCCCAGCCAAGCGCAGTGCTTGCAATGCCACACCGCGGCCGGTGGTCGGGCCTTGGGGCTGTCCCTGGCCCAGCTGAATCTGGAAATGACCTATCCCAGCACCGGCCGCACGGCCAATCAGCTGCGGAGCCTGCAATCCGTCGGACTGCTCAGTGGCCTACCGCAGCAGTTGCCCAGCATGGTGGATCCCGCCCGGGCTTATCTGCACAGCAACTGTGCCGGCTGCCACCGTCCCGGTGGGCCCACCCAGTCCGGCATGGATCTGCGCTACCAAATACCCCTGTCCGCCATGGCGGCCTGTGATCTGCCGCCGCTCACCGGGGACAGCTTGGGTATTACCGATGCGCGCCTGATTGCGCCGGGTGATGCACAACGGTCTCTGATTTGGGCGAGAATGGCGCGGCGGGACGCGCACGCCATGCCGCCGGTGGGCAGCCTCCTGGTGGATGCCGAGGGCGCAGACCTGATCGCGGCCTGGATAGATCAGCTTGACCAGTGCCAGTAAGCCCCTTTAGAAACGCGAAGGAGCCTGTCCATGCCGAAACCCGGTGCCACCGGTCTGCGCCGCATTATCAATGCCGCCGGCTATTCCATGCAGGGTTTTCGCGCCGCAATTCGTAACGAATCCGCCTTTCGC
>JBJHDG010000190.1:0-5415 GCA_050486425.1 Pseudomonadales bacterium
CCGCGGGGGCGCGGCGGTTCAACGCCCTGTTCGACGCGGTGACCGCCGACGGTACCCGCCGGCTGGCGATCACGATGATCCCGTCGGCGGCGATCCAGCTGCTCGACGTCACCGGTGAGGCGGCGGTGCGCATGGTGGCAAAGGACAAGCTGCCTGCGGTGCTGCAATCCCTGCGGGTGCCTGCATCTGCGGCCACAGCGGCACCTGAGCCACTGGCCAACGGCGGCTGGATCTGGCACCTGCCCATCATGCCCTTGCGCGATTTACAGGTCAGCCTGGTGCTCTTGCTGGACAAGGCCAGGTTGCCGCGACGGCACCAGGAGGCCCTGGAAGCCTTGCTGGAGACTTATCGTAATCTGGTCACCCTGATCGATGATGCGGAAAGAGATCAGCTTACCGGGTTGTTGAATCGCCGCACGTTTGACGACAGCATCGAAAAATTACTCAGCACCCCCAGCGTGGTGCGACGGTTGCCGCAGGATAGGCGGCGCAAGAGCGGCCCGGATGCGGCCGGCCATTGGCTCAGTATGATCGACATAGATCACTTCAAACAGGTGAATGACAGCTTTGGCCATCTGTATGGCGACGAGGTGCTCTTGTGGATCTCGCGCATGATGCGCCGCTGCTTCCGGGCGGAAGATGCGCTGTTCCGGTTTGGTGGTGAGGAGTTTGTGGTGCTGCTGCGGGATCTCACCATGGAGCAGGCACGTTCTGCGTTGGAGCGTCTGCGCGCCATGGTGGCAGATTGTCAGTTTCCCCAGGTGGGCCAAGTCACCCTGAGTTTCGGCGCTGTGCAGGCCACCGCGGGTATCGGTGCGGCGCTGCTGCTGGATCGGGCAGACCAGGCGCTGTATCAAGCGAAAGCTGGGGGGCGCAACCAGATTCACTTCTATGAGGATCTGTTGGCCGCCGGTGTGCTGCAATCCAAGCAGGTGGCTGCCGGCTCCGTGGATCTTTTCTGAAGCACTTGCCTTAAGTTCAGCCGCGCGTGGCGCTTGCCAGGTGCGCGTGCCGGTTTATCATGGCGCCTATTTTGTTGGTTCGGGTACGTCATGTCTGCGTTTGGATCCGCATCGTTACTGAAACGCTTGTTCGCACGCTGTGCTTTTGTTGTCCTCTTTCTCTCCAGCCTGCCGCTGCTGGCAGCAGGCAATCAGGTGCCGCCGCTGGCCTCGGTGCATGCCCGGGTCGTGGCCTTGGATACTGACGAAGTGCTGTTGCGCAAACATGATGACATTCAGGTGCCCATCGCCTCCATCACCAAGCTCATGACAGCGCTGGTGGTGCTGGAAGCAGGGCAGCCGTTGGATGAATGGGTCACCATTGTGGCCAGGGAGACACCGGCAACACGCAATGCATTTACCCGGCTGCGTGTGGGGTCTGCAGCCCGGCGCGAAGATCTGCTGCGCATGGCGCTGAGTTCATCGGAAAATCTGGCCGCCTACCAGTTGGGCCGGCATTACCCCGGCGGCAAGCCGGCTTTCTTGCAGGCGATGAATGCCAAGGCGCTGGCCTTGGGCATGCAGCAGACGCGCTTCGTGGATGCCACTGGGCTCTCCCCCGACAACCAATCCACGGCAGCAGATCTGATCCTGTTGTTGCGGGCAGCCTATGCGCAACCGCAACTGCTGGCATTGTCCACCACCGGCAGCTATGAAGTACGTCTGCGCAATCCGGGTTACAGCCTCAATTTCGTCAACACCAATCCCCTGGTGCGGCGTGGTGAGTGGCAAGTGGCGCTGAGCAAGACTGGTTACCTGAATGAGGCTGGTCGTTGCCTGGTGATGGTGACCGAGATCGATGGGCGTCCCATGGCCCTGGTGCTGCTGAACTCATTTGGCACGCGCTCGCCGCTGGGTGATGCCGGCCGCATTCGTCGTTATCTGGAGCGTGGCGAGACCGGCCTGATTGCAGGTCCGGCGCGGGATTATGAGCGCGCTCAAGTGGCGGCATTGATGCAGGTGGCTGCACTTAGCCAGGAGGATGTGCAGTCGGATACTGATCGTCGCTGACATGTTGATCCGGATTGTCTTCGTCGCTGCGTGGATCCAGATCAATGGCCACCTGGGTGGTGTCCGGTAGCGAGGTGAAAGGCTGGAAGTGTTCCCGCTCCCGGGGTGCAGCGCGCAGCCGCGCGGATGTCCAAAGTGCGGCCAGGGTGAAGCTGATGCCGGCAAAGCCGAACAATGCCTGGGGACCCAGCAGCGTCATCAGGGTGGCCGTGATGGCCGGCCCGATCACTGAACCTATGCTGTTCATCAATAGAATACCGCTGGCCACCTCCACAAAGTCGCTTTCACTGATGTGATCATTGGCGTGCGCCACGCAAAGCGAATACAACGGCATGGCGGCACCGCCAAAGAAGAACGCCAATATCAGTAACAGCGTCTGATTCAGCGTCGCTACCAGGGTGCAAAGCAGGGCGGCTACTGCGCCAAAGATAGTCAACGCCAGAATAATGCGGCGCCGGTCCATCAGATCTGAGAGTCGGCCGAAAGGAAACTGAAACAGGGCGCCGCCCAGCACCACGGTGGCCATGAAAATACCAATGCTGGTCAGCGGCATGCCCATGCGGCCAGCAAACACCGGCCCCAATGCCCAGAACGAGCCCGTGATCATGCCGCCCAGCAAACCGCATACCACCGCCACCTGGGAATTGTGGAACAGTTTGCGCGGGTTGAACTTAACCTGCGGCAATGGATGCGGAATGATGGTGCGGGTCAGGCTGACCGGCACGATGGAAAGGCACAGCAACACCGCACCCAGCATGAACAAGGTGGCTGCATCCGGCGGTGCCAAGCCGATCAGCAGCTGCGCTGCGCCTATGCCCAGGAGCGTGATGACGGTGTATAGGGAAAGAATTTTGCCACGATGTTCGGTGGGGGCTTTTTCGTTCAGCCAGCTCTCGATCACCATGTAGAGGCCGGACAATGCCCAGCCGGAAAGGAACCTGAGTAGCAGCCATGCAAATAGCTGTTGGTAGAGTGCCATGCTTAGTAATGCAGCGGTGGCGATGGCGGCCAGCACGGCGAAAGTGCGAATGTGGCCGACACGGGCGATGAGCCGGGGAATGCTCAGACAGCCCACCACAAAGCCGAGAAAGTAGGCGGATCCTGTGTAGCCGATTTCCGCCGCCGACCAGCCCAGACCGTCCGCACGCAGCGGCAGCAACACCAATTGCAGGCCGTGTCCCAGCAGCAGCACGGCCACCGACAGCAGCAGGCTGACAACTGGCAGCAAAACCTGCGGCATATGCACCCCTAGTTACGGATAAGGGTGCAGTTTACCAGTGCGGGCGGGTTACTGCAGATCGTTGCGCAGGCTGTCCCGGATATTGGCGGGTATCGGATCCAGCGTGCAGATCATGGCGGGGTGATCGATGCCCATGGCCAGATCAGCCCCATCCCGCAAGCGGGCGATCATGTTGTTATCCAGCTCAAAGCGCAGAAAATGCACCGAAGAGGTTTTATCCGCGGTGGTGCGTTCCAGGTCCTCGTTGGCGATGGGGTAAACCTTCTCGCAGCCTGCCACCCGCACCCAGACTTTGTCCTCGACGCCAATCAGTTTGGTGAGTGCAATCTTGCGTTCAGCCACATCCTCATACTCAATCATGAAGGTGGCTTTCCAGTTGCTGCCATCGGGAATCAGTGGATTGTAGGTGGCCATTTCCTCCTCAATCTCTGCCGGATTGAAAATACGCTCCACGCGCAGGGTTTCCTGCACCTGGTATTTCATGGTCAGGTGGTCCTCGAAGTGCAGGGTCGCGTGCGGTCCCAGGGCAACACGGCGATTTTTTTTGTGCGCCATGATCTGTTGCCGGAACGCGTCCCGCTGGGTGGCGTATTGCTCCAGGCTCCAGAGGTCATTACGGGTCAGTTTCTGTGCGGCTTGGTTCATGGGTTTCTCCTTGGGATCCTGGCTGGCTCAAATGCCGTAGGCTCGACGCAGCATGCTGATGGGATGCAGGGTTTTACTGTTTGGATCCTCCTGGCGCATGCCATGTTCGATCATGCGTCCAGCCATGGGGCAGTCAGAACCATAGTGTTCGGCGCCGCTTTGCTTGACGCGGTTCACCACCGGCCGGGCAATTTTCATGGCTTTCTCATAGGTCTCGGATTTCACCGCATAGGTGCCGTCGTGGCCGGAGCAGCGTTCGATCAGCGTGATTTCGCTGTCCGGTATCAGGTTGAGTACCTCCCGGGTTTTTTGGCCAAAATTCTGTACCCGCTGGTGACAGGCGGCGTGGTAGGCGACCTTGCCCAGGCCTTGGGAGAAATCGGTTTTCAGCAGACCTGCCTTGTGACGTAGCGCCAGGTATTCAAAGGGATCAAAGAACGCCTGCTTGAGTTTGGCCACCTGGGCATCTTCAGGAAACATCAGGGGCACTTCCTGTCTGTACATGAGCACACAAGATGGAATCGGGGCGATGAGATCATAGCCTTCATCGATGGCAGTGAGAAAAACCGGCAGATTGACATCCTTTTGTGCGGCCACCTGTTTCAGATCACCCAGTTCCAGCTTGGGCATGCCACAGCATTTGGCATCTTTCAGGATCTTTACCGGGATGCCGTTGTGGTTGAACACCGCAATCAAATCTTCCACCACGGTCGGCTCGTTGTGTTCGCCATAACAAGTGACGTAGATAGCCACCTTGCCCTGGGTGCGCCCGGCGGCCTGTACCTTGAGTGTGGCGCCCACTTCATTGCCCACCCGACGCGACAGGCCGCGGCTGTGGAATTTCGGCAGCGGCGCCTCCGCATGGATACCCACCAGACGGTCAGCGGCTTTGCGCAGTAATTTGTTTTCGCCGGCGGCATTGGTGATCTGGGCAATACCAGGCAGGCTCAGCGTTTTGAACACCGGGTCGGTGCTGGTGATCAGGCGGTCACGCCAGCGCGTGTCCTGTTGCTGAAACTTGTAGGCCTTGGCACGCAACATCAGATGCGGAAAGTCCAGCGCCCATTCGTGGGGCGGCAGGTAAGGACATTTGGTTTCTGCACAGAGGTCGCACAAAAAGCACTGATCCACCACCTTCAGGTAGTCATCTTTGCTGACGCCATCCACCTCCAGGGTGGCGGATTCATCCACCAGATCGAACAGGGTAGGGAAGGCGTCGCACAGGCTGACGCAACGCCGGCAGCCATGGCAGATATCGAAAACCCGTTCCATTTCCTGGTACAGGGCGGCCTGGTCAGTGTACTGCTCGGATTGCCAGTCGATGGGGTCGCGCTTGGGTGCTTCCAGATTGCCTTCTCGCATGCCTTGATTCCTGTGCAGGGGGTGCGCCTGTGGACAAAAAAGGGGCCCAAGGGCCCCTTTTGATGCTGCCGGGTACGTCGTGGGGCCGGTTCAGGACAGGGCGTCCAGAGCCTTCTGGAACCTGTTGGCGTGGGAGCGCTCGGCCTTGGCCAGGGT
>JBJHDG010000191.1:0-334 GCA_050486425.1 Pseudomonadales bacterium
CGGTTGTCCTGGCTGCCCTGGGCGCCCTTGGTGGTTAGAAACAGGGTGCTGTTCTCCATGCGGTAACGGTCATCATGTTGCAATCGATCTTCATCGTCTTCATGCACGCGGATACCGAATTCCAATGCATGCCCCACCTCACCGGTATAGAGCGGGCGTAGCCCGAGAATGGTTTGTACACCCTGTGTGGTGTAAGCCCTGTTATTCGCCCGCACGCGTAAGGCGTCATCCGGGCTGGTGCTGCCGGTGATGTAGGCATATTGCGATGCGTAAGTGACAGGATCCGCCAGGATCGCACCGAGAGAAGTGCCTTGCACATCCTGTAGTTTGTACC
>JBJHDG010000191.1:344-5397 GCA_050486425.1 Pseudomonadales bacterium
GTTATTGCTGTAAATCACCGTGGTCAGATCGAAACTGCCTTCCACCTCCAGGTAATGCCGCAGTTCCCGTTGATTGTGTTGAGATTGGATATTGTCCAGGGCACTGGCGGCATAGCGCCAATTCGGATTCCAGCGGAAGTCGGCATCGGTCAGCCCCAGATAGGTTTCGTTGCTGTCCTGTTCCGTGCGCGCCAGTTTGATTTCAACTTCCTGGTAGATGGCGGCGCCCGGCGCGCTGGTATAGCGCAACTTGGTCAGGTAGTTGTCCAGGCTGTAGCCGCTGTCACCGCCGTTATCAACGATTTTGAACCCATCGGTCTGCTGATGCACGCCTTCCAACAAATAGCCCCATTGACCTTCATTGCCACCCACATGGAAGTGACTGAGCAAAGTGGCTTCCTCGCCAATGGTCAGATTCAGAGCGCCGGCAAAAGTAGCATCCGGAATACGTGTGGAGATCATATTGATGGCGCCGCCCGTGGTGCGTGGACCGCTACGCACCGACGCTGAGCCCTTACGCACTTCCACCGCGCTCATCCGTGCCATGGTGGGAAAGTAATAGGCGGCAGGCGCAGCATAGGGTGCCGGCGCGATGAGCACCCCGTCTTCGGTGACCGTGATGCGGTTATTGCGGTCTGTGCCCGAGCCGCGAATGCCGATGTTGGGCCGCAGGCCGAAACCTTCTTCTTCTACCAGATATATGCCCGGCACTTGCCGCAGCACCCGGTGAATATCTGTGTGCTGAAACTGTGCCAAGTCTTCGGCAGAAATATAGGCGGCGGAGCCGGCGGTTAGTTTGGCGTGCTGGGGTGTGCCGATTACCGTGAGGCGGTCGTAGGCACCCAGGCTGTGGCTTTCCAGTTGGGGTTCAGGTTCTGCCAGCGCTGGGCCGGCAGCCAGCACTAACCCCAGGGCGCCCCAGCGGGCGGCGGCGGACTTCATACTTAGCTCCTGTGACTGAGTGGCAAGCGCTGCGAATAGTAATGAGAAACATTATCATTCGCAATAGCGCCTTGTCCCAAGTCGCAGTTGCTCCAGTTTGTGGCTTGTTCCGGATTATTGGCCGGAGGGTAACTCCGCCTCGCTCAGCCCCGCCCGCAAGGCGGCTTGGCAGATGGCCTGCCAACTGTTGGAGTCGAGGTCGATACCCTGGGTTTGGCGTTGCTGTTGGGTTTCCAGCTCCGGCTCGCCTGGGATACGCACCCGGTCCGCGCCAGGTGCCGGCGCCGTGCTGTGCAGATAGGCGATCATGGCTTCCAACTCCGCCTCGAAGCCAGGTTTGTCACCAAAGGCGGCGGGATCCAGCAGGAAGCTGAGCATATGGTTCACGATGTTGCCCGATTTGGGTTGGCCGGGCTGGGCCGTCCAATGTCCCACCAGGGCACCGGCCAGCAGCTCGCAGACCACCGCCAGGCCATAGCCCTTGTGAGCGCCGAAGGGACTGAGCGCGCCTTTGGGGGCGCCGAACAACACTTTGGGGTCTGTGCTGGGATTACCTTCAGCATCAATCAGGCTGCCCGCAGGTACGGTCTCTCCCTTCATGGCGGCAACCCTGACTTTGCCCAGGGCAATGGCGCTGGTGGCCATATCCAGTATCAGGGGCGGCTGCCCGGGGCGGGGAATACCGCAGCAGAACGGATTGGTGGTCATGCGTGCTTCCCGGCCGCCAAAAGGGGCCACCTGGGGTTCATGGCCCACCACATTGACCAGATGCAGAGAGATAACCCCGGCCTGAGCACAGTATTCGGCATAGCGGCCGATGCGGCCCAGATGGTGACTGTTGCGCAGCCCCAGACAGACCACCCCGGTTTGCCTGACCCGCGTCAGCCCCTGCTGCATGGCGGCCAGGCCCAGGTGCTGGCCAAAGCCCAGTTGACTGTCCAGCAGCAACAAAGGGCCCTGATCCAGTACCGGCAGCAGTTCGGCATTGGGCTTCAGCAGCCCCTGGCTGATGCTGTTCACGTAGGCTGGCACCATGCCCACGCCGTGTGAGTCATGGCCCTTGAGATTGGCTTCGACCAGATGGGTGGCCACGGTATGGGCTATGTCAGGAAGCGTGCCCAGACGGAGAAAAATTTCACTGACGAATTCTGTCAGTGGCGCGGTGGCAATCAACATGCGGTTGTCCCATGGCTAATTTGCGGCATAGTGTTGCCGGTTGGCACGGGTTCAGCAATCTGAAAATGGCTGCAAGCTCAGGACAGACAGGGGATACGCATGGATATCGATAACGTTGGCGAAGACGTACGCCTGCTGGAAGCCATCCGCACCACCCGCGCCATTCGGCGCCTGAAACCGGATCCGGTGCCTGCGGTCCTGGTTCGCAAAGTCTGCGAGGCGGGCACCTTTGCGCCCAGTGGGGGCAACCGTCAGCCCTGGATTTTTGTCGCCGTGATGGATGCGCAGCGGCGTGCGCATATCGCCAATCTTTACCGCCAGGCATTTCGCCGCTATATCGCGCCGGCGGTTGCCGCAGCTGCGGACCCGGATTATCCAGCGGCCAAACGCCGCAACCTGCGCGCGGCCATCCATTTGGCGGAACACTTGCATGAGGCACCGGTACATCTGTTCGTGGCGGGTTGGCAGCGGCGTGGACAGCCGCAACTGCAAGCATTGTTTCCGGCCATTCAGAATATTCTGTTGGCCTGCCGGGCCGTGGGCCTGGGTGCCAGCCTTACCACTGCCCATCAGGTCTATGGCCAGGAGATTGATGCGTATTTGGGTTTGTCACCCCAAACACCGAGTTGCGCGCTGATTCCTATTGGCTGGCCGTTGGGAAAATATGGCCGTCCACCGCGTAAAGCGGTGGATGAGGTGCTGTACTTCGATCAGGTGCCGGCCAAGGCAACTGAACCTGGCGCTGAGGTCCAGTTGCCCTAAGGGTGTGCGTTGGCGCGGGCCGCGTGCGCGTTAGCCTTTGGCGCCGTCATTGCTGAGCAGACGATTGATGCCATCCATAAGGTTCATGGGCACCGGGAACACCACAGTGGAATTCTTCTCGCCAGCAATTTCCGTCAGCGTTTGTAGATACCGCAATTGGATGGCCTGAGGCTGGGAGGACAGCAGTTCTGCAGCATCCACCAGACGTTGAGCCGCTTGGTATTCACCCTCGGCATGAATGACTTTCGCACGCCGTTCACGTTCGGCTTCCGCCTGTTTGGCGATCGCCCGGATCATGCTTTCGTCGATATCCACGTGCTTGATTTCCACGTTGGCGACTTTCACGCCCCAGGCATCGGTTTGTTCGTCGAGGATCTTCTGGATGTCTTCGTTGAGCTTGTCCCGCTCTGACAGCAGTTGGTCCAACTCATGCTGACCCAGCACGGAACGCAACGTGGTTTGTGCCAGTTGCCCCGTGGCTTCCATGTAGTCTTCCACGTTGATGATGGCGTGATCCGGGGTGATGACACGGAAGTAGATAACCGCATTCACTTTCACCGACACGTTGTCTTTGGTGATCAAATCCTGGGAGGGCACGTCCATGACCAGGGTGCGCAAATCCACCCGCACCATCTGTTGCAGGATCGGAATCAGGATGATCAGGCCGGGGCCTTTGACTTTGTAGAAACGCCCCAGTTGGAAAATGACGGCGCGCTCGTATTCGCGCAGCACCCGGAAGGCGCTGAACAGCAGCGATGCAAATATCGCCAGGAGAATAGTTATAAATAGCTGCATCTGCGGACTCCGTTGGTTATCTCAGTGTCAGTCGTACTCTCAGTGTTAGTTATGCCTTCAGTGTCAGTCGTGCAGGGGTTCCACAATCAGCACCAAGCCTTGTACGGCCGTGATCCTGACCTGGGTGTCAGCCTTAACTGGTCGCGTGGATTTCGCCTGCCAGATTTCGCCAAAGGCGCGTACCCGGCCTTTGCCGTCGAAATCGCTCAGCGCCGTGGCCTCTGCGCCCACGATGGCTTCAACACCGCTGACAACCTTGCCGCGCCTGGCTTTCAGCGCTGCACCGATGGCGAACAGGGTCAGCGCCAGGGTGGCGAAGGCGAAGGCAGCGATTACCGGAATGGATATCTGATACGCGGGCAGGTCTGTGTCCATGAGAATGATGGATCCGAAAATAAAGGAGATAGCGCCACCGATACCAAAGACACCGAAGCTGGGTGAAAAGGCTTCAATCACCATCAGCCCTATACCCACCAGGATCAGTGCCAGCCCCACATAGTTGATCGGCAGCATTTGCAGGGCATAAGCGGCCAGCAGCAGGCAGATCACGCCAGTGACGCCGGCAACACCCACACCAGGGTTGTAAAACTCCAGGATCAACCCGTAAATGCCGATCATCAGCAGGATATAGGCAATGTTGGGATCCGTGATCAGCGCCAGAAACTCGTAACGCCAGCCGGGTTCCAGTCGCACCAGTTCCGCATCTGTCAGGGCCAGTGTCAGGGGGCCGGTATCCATGGTCAATTCCCAGCCATCCAGTTGCTGCAACAGCTGATCGAGATCTTTGGCAATCAGGTCGATGACATTTTTTTCCAGGGCTTCACTGGCGGTGAGATTGGCAGCTTCGCGTACCGTGAGCTCGGCCCACTCCGCATTTCGACCGCGCAGTTCAGCGATGCCGCGAATGTAGGCCACGGCATCTTCGATGACTTTGCGTTCTGTAGGTGATTGCGCGCCTGGACTGGAGGGCCTTCGTTCGCCTTCCGGGGTGCCCGCATCCTCGTCGGCTTCGCTTTCTTCCTGACCTGGCAGTGGTAGTGGGCTGCCGCCGCCCAGACTGACCGGGGTCGAGGAGCCGACGTTGGTCGCCGGGGCCATGGCAGCGATATGACTGGCGTAAAGAATATAGGTGCCGGCGCTGGCGGCCCGGGCGCCATTGGGCGCCACATAGGTGGCGATGGGCACCCGGGTTCCCAGGATCACCTTGATGATGTCGCGCATGGAACCGTCCAGGCCACCGGGCGTATCCAGGCGGATCACGAAGAGTTGGGCCTTAGCTTGTTCCGCGTCGCGGATGCTGGAAATCAGATAGTCTGCGGAAGCCGGTCCAATGGCGCCTTCCAGCTCCAACAACCACACAGCGCCAGCGCCCGTTGGT
>JBJHDG010000192.1:0-5396 GCA_050486425.1 Pseudomonadales bacterium
AGCTTGTACTGCTTGCCGTCAGGGTTGGTGAATTCGATGGTGCGCAGGTTGGCGTCGCGCAGATTGATTTGGCCCTGCACCACGTTATCCCAGGTGGGTGAGAGCGAGTCTTCGAAGTCGGCCATGAACACTTTCACGTTGGCGTTCAGGGCGTTGATGATCATCTTGCGATCCACCGGACCGGTGATTTCCACCCGGCGGTCTTGCAGATCTGCAGGGATGCCCGCGATCTTCCAGTCGCCTTCGCGAATGGCTTTGGTCTCCGGCAGAAAATCCGGCAGTTCGCCGGCATCCATGCGCGCCTGGTAATCGCGGCGGGCCTGCATGAGTTGCTGTAGACGAGGTGCAAACTGGTCCACCAGTGCTTTTACAAAGCCCAGGGCTTCCGGGGTCAGAATGGCTTTGTAGTCGTTGGTCAGGCGTCCGGTGACTCTGAGTCCACCGATCTCTGTGGCGCCTCCACCCATTGCATACCTCCAAGGTGCTTGCAAAAAGGGGCGCAATAATGCCCTTTGGTTCTTGCCCAAGTCAATGAAATAGCGGGCTGGCGGGGTGAATGCTCAGAGCTTGAGCAGGCGCAGTTCCGGATCTTCGCGCCCCTGGGCGAACGCCAGCTCAAACTGTTCCAGCAGGCGTTGGTTGGCTACCGGGTCATGGCAGTTGGCCCAGCCCTGATACAACTCCAGTTCGGGTTGCAGCCAGAGCCCGCGGCGGTCACTGAGCAGGAAGCTGGCGTTGCAATCCAGCAGGCGTTCATCGCTGAGCTGGCGTGCACTGATGCGACTGGGCAGGCGCTGCATGAGCCGGATCAGGCCATGGCCACGGGAGATGATGGCGGAGCTGGACAACAGCAGGATGCGCAGGCTGCTGCTGCGGTGCGCGCGCAAAATGTCCGAGACCTGGGCGATGAAATCCGCGTTATCGAACAGGTTGTGATCCAGCAGGGGGCTGAACAGGGCCAGGTGTTGCTGGGTATGGTGCAGCACCTGGTGCAGACAGTCCCTGGCGCCGGCTTCATCCGCAAATTCCAGGCGCTGGTTCAGTGCTTGGTCGGACATGGCTCAGTCCTCAGTGGGCTGGATGGGCAGCTGCGCCAGGTGCGTGGCCAAACCAATGTATTGCGCCGGGGTGAGGTTGGCCAGGCGTTCCCGCACTGCGGCGGGCAGGTCCAGTTGGCCCAGGATCTGCTGGAACAGGGCGGCGTCCATCTGTTGGCCCCGGGTGAGGGCTTTGAGCTGCTCGTAAGGCTCGGGCAGGCCCTGTTGGCGCATCAGGGTCTGCACCGGCTCCGCCAGCACCTCCCAGGCGCCATCCAGGTCCGCCGCCAGCCGGGGCGCGTTCAGCTCCAGCTTGCCGATGCCCTTCAGGCTGGCCTCATAGGCCACCACGCAGTAGCCCAGGGCGCTGCCCAGGTTGCGTAGCACGGTGGAATCCGACAGGTCGCGCTGCCAGCGTGACACCGGCTGTTTTTCGGCCTGGTGCTGCTGGTCGGCGTTGGCCAGGCCCAGGTTGCCTTCGGAGTTCTCGAAGTCGATGGGATTGACCTTGTGCGGCATGGTGGAGGAGCCGGTTTCACCTTCCACCTTACGCTGCTTGAAGTAGTTGATGGCGATGTAGCTCCAGATGTCCCGGTCGAAATCCAGCAGCACCTGGTTGAAGCGGGCCAGGCCGTGGAAGAACTCGGCCATAAAGTCATGAGGCTCGATCTGGGTGGTAAAGGGGTTCTGGATCAGGCCCAGGCTTTCGATAAAGGCGGCACTGAATGCCGGCCAGTCCAGGTCCGGGTAGGCCACCTGGTGGGCGTTGAAGTTGCCCACGGCGCCATTGAACTTGCCCAGCAGGGGTACGGCGGCGAGCTGGCTGCGCTGGCGCTGCAGGCGGTAGGCCAGGTTGGCCATTTCCTTGCCCAGGGTGGTGGGCGACGCGGTTTGGCCATGGGTGCGTGCCAGCATGGGCACTGCGGCATAGGTTTGGCCCATCTCGGCAATGGCGGCGATCAGCTGATCCATCAGCGGCAGCAGCACCTGGTCCCGGCTGTCTTTCAGCATCAGGGCATAGGCCAGGTTGTTGATGTCTTCCGAGGTGCAGGCGAAATGCACGAATTCCAGTACTGGTACCAGTTCCGGCACTTGGCGTAGTTCTTCTTTCAGGAAGTACTCCACGGCCTTCACATCATGGTTGGTGGTGCGCTCCAGCGCCTTGATGCGTTCGCCCTGGGTGGGGCCGAAGTTGGTTTCCAGGGCTTGCAGCCGGGCCTGCACGGCGGGGCTGAAGGGGCCGATTTCCGGGATCTGGGGGCAGGCGGCCAGGTGCGCCAGCCAGCGCAGCTCCACCAATACCCGATAGCGCTGCAGGCCCAGCTCGCTGGTGAGCAGTGGCAGTTGCCCGAGTTTGTTGCGGTAACGGCCATCCAGGGGGGAGACGGCGGTGAGGCTGTTCAGCGGCAGATCCGATTGCATGTGCGTTTCCAATGGGTCAGTGGGTGGCTGCAAGCTGGGCCATGCGGGCCAGCTCGCGCAGCAGGCGGGTGCGGCGCAGCAACAGGTGCCAGCGGCGCCCGCCCAGTTGGCGCCAGAGCCAGGCGGCGCGGACGCCGGCCAGGAGCAGGGCGCGAATATGATCCGCCACTTCCGGGCGTTGCAGGGCGTCGGCCTGGCCGCGTACCTGCACCCGTAGCGGCAGGGTGCTCAGGGTTTGCTGGTAGAGCTGGGACAGGCGCCGGATCACTTCCGTGGCCTCCAGGTGGTCCCGTTGCGCGCCCAGCGCGGTCAGGCCCTCACCCAGCTTGCTGACCATGGCTGGCTGCCGCGACAGTAGCTTGCCGATCTGAATCAGGGTGCGGGTGTAGTGGGCCACTTGCAACAGCGCCGGCTCGGGTTGCCCCAGCAGGGCGCAGGCGGTTTCCAGACCCAGCTTCAACTCTTCCGGGTTGGGGTAGATGTCCCGCACGCTGTCGGGTGCCTGCACGAAAATACTCTCCAGCATCAGCTTGCCGTAGCGTTCATGGCTGATGCGGGCGCTGGCCTTGTTGTGTACCAGCATGGCGCTCTGGGTGATGGCGGCCAGGGCAATACATTGATCGGTGAGGCTGCCGCGCATCAGGGACTGTCCTCATCGGGCGCGCCGGCCTGGGCAATCAGGCCACCACCCAGACAGAGGCCATCCTGGTACAGGCACACATACTGGCCGGGCGCCACGGCGCGCTGGGGCTGGGCAAAGCGCACCAGCAGGCGGCCATCGGGCAGGGCGCTGAGTGTGCAGGCCTGGTCCGGCTGGCGGTGACGGATCTTGGCCTGACACCGCAAGGGCAGGGTCGGCGTGGGCACCAGCCAGTTGATGGCCGGGGTGATGAGCCAGTGGCTGCACAAATCCGCCTGGTCCTGGGTAACGATCAGGCTGTTGCTGGCCAGGTCCTTGGCGAGCACATACCAGGGCGCTTCGGCAGCCTGCTGGCGCCCCCCAATGCCCAGGCCCTGGCGCTGGCCGATGGTGAAGTAGGCCAGGCCCTGATGCTCGCCCAGGTGGCGGCCGTGGGTGTCCAGAATGGGGCCCGGGGTGGTTACCAGGTAACGGGCCAGAAAGTCCTTCAGGCGGCGCTCGCCGATAAAGCAGATGCCGGTGGAATCCTTGCGGGCATGGTTGTGCAGGCCCACCTGCTCGGCGATGGCCCGCACCTGGGGTTTCTGTAATTCCCCCAGGGGGAACAAGCACTGGGCGAGCTGGTTGATGGGCACGGATTGCAGGAAATAACTCTGGTCCTTGTTGGGATCCAGGCCCTGCCAGAGCGTAAAGCGGCGGCCCTGGGGGGCAGCGGCATCCGCCAGCCAGCGGCCCTGTACATAGTGGCCGGTGGCAATGGCATCAGCGCCCAGCACCCGGGCGTAATCCAGAAACAGGTTGAACTTGATTTCCCGGTTGCAGAGCACATCCGGGTTGGGGGTGCGGCCGGCGGCGTACTCGGCAAGAAAGTGCTGGAACACATTGTCCCAATACTCGGCGGCGAAGTTGGCACTGTGCAGGGGGATACCCAGCTTGTCCGCGACCCGCTGGGCATCGGCGAAGTCCGCCTGGGCGCTGCAGTATTCAGTGCCATCGTCTTCATCCCAGTTCTTCATGAACAGGGCGTGCACGTCGTAGCCCTGTTGCAGCAGCAGCCAGGCGCTGACCGCCGAATCCACGCCACCCGAAAGCCCCACCATCACGCGGTTGGGTTGAGGTACAGAAACAGTGACAGACGCCACTCGGGTGGAAATCCTATTCAGCGGGGCTACCGAGTCGGCTATTGTAACAGCCGCAAGTGAAAGGACGCCAAATCCGGTCAGTCCTTGCCAAGCCACAGGAGCCCTGCGTGAGCGAATTCAGCCATCTCAATGCCGCCGGCGAAGCCCATATGGTGGATATTTCCGCCAAACCCGAAAGCGCGCGCCTGGCGGTGGCCGAAGCCTGGGTGCAGATGGCGCCGGCCACCCTGGCCGCCATCTATGCCCAGGAGTTGCCCAAAGGGGATGTGTTGGCGGTGGCCCGGGTTGCGGGCATCCAGGGCGCCAAGCGCTGTGCCGATCTGATTCCCCTGTGCCATCCATTACCCCTGCAACAGGTGGTGCTGAGCTTTGAGCCCCAGCCGCCAGACCGGCTGCGCATCGAGGTGACCTGCAAGGTCAGCGGCAAGACCGGGGTGGAGATGGAAGCGCTGACGGCAGCCACGGTGGCGGCACTGACCATCTATGACATGTGCAAGGCCCTGGACAAGGGTATGCAGATCAGCCAGGTACGGCTGCTGGAAAAGCAGGGCGGCCGTTCCGGGCACTGGCAGGCGTCGACATGAGCATTCAGGTGCTGTTCTTTGCCGCCCTGCGCCAACAGCTGGGCTGTGATGGTCTGCAACTCAGCGCCGCCCAGGCGCCGGATCTGGCCAGCCTGCTGGCCGCGCTGGACGCGCAGTTGGGGCCGGAGGCACTGGGCAAATTGCAGGCCCCCAATATCCGCATTGCCCTGAACCAGAGCCTGCTGCCCCTGCCGGCCGAGGGCGGCCAGCCCCTGCAGCAGCCGTTGCAGGATGGCGATGAGGTGGCCTTTCTGCCACCCATCACCGGGGGCTGAATCATGTTGCGCAAGGTGCAGGTTCAGACAGCGGATTTTGACGTAGGCGCAGAGCTGGCGGCCCTGCGCGCCACCCTGGGCGCCAACACAGGCGCCATGTCGCTGTTTGTGGGCCTGGTGCGGGAACAGTTTCAACCCCAAGGCGCGACGCAAGCCGAACAAACCCAGGCCATCCAGGCGCTGCACCTGGAGCACTATCCCGGCATGACCGAGCGCAGCATCCAGGCCATTCTGGATCAGGTGGCAGCGCGCTGGGCCCTGGATGCGGCCCTGATTATTCACCGGGTGGGTACCCT
>JBJHDG010000193.1:0-5383 GCA_050486425.1 Pseudomonadales bacterium
GGTTTCCGGTTGCCAACGCAAGTCCGTCGCAACGCTGCGCGTCATCAATCCGCCTCCCCTGCGAGTTGCTGGCGGATAAAGTGATGCACCATCTCGAAATGGTCGTTGCCCCAGAACAAACGCTGGCCAACCACCATGGTGGGCACACCAAAGACCCCTGCGGCCATGGCTGCGGCGTTGGCGGCTGCAAGCCGCGCCGCCAAGGCATCAGACTGGGCCAGTTGCAATGCCGCAGTGCCGTCCAGGCCAGCCTGGGTGAGCAGCTGAGCTACCACCCTGGCGTCCGCCACATCCAAACCATCCACCCAACGCGCCCGATAAGCTGGATAATGAAACGCGCGAAAACAGCCGGCGTCCTGGGCCACCATGGCCGCCCGCAACAATAAAGCCGTATCGGCCCGCACCAGTTGCCTGAAGTCCCCCAGTTCTGCGCCCACAAAGCTGGCCCAGTTGCGAATATCCTGCTTCTGGTAGGCGGCCTTGCGGGCGCCGACCTGCGCGGCCGGTGCTGCTGGATCTGCGGGTTCCCGGATGCTGGCCAGATGCACGGGCAGGAACTGCAACTGCACCGGCAGATCACTGAAATAGGCTTCCACCCGCATGGCGCCCAGGTAGGCCCAGGGGCAGGCGTAGTCATAATAGAAAGGTATCTGTAGCTGCTGCGTCATGGCCTTAACTCCAACAGGCAAGTGGGTCAGCTTAACCTGCGCTTAGCAGCGCTCGCCAACCAGGGCCATAAATTTCCACGCCGTAGTGCAGACTCAGCAGGGCCCCTACGGCCAACACCAGCCCACGCAGCAACCGCGCCGGCAGGCGTCTGGCCCAACTGGCACCAACCCAGCCGCCCAGAGCAGCGCCACAACAGGCCACCAGCGCATAACGCCAGGCAATCAGGCCCGCAGCCACGAACACCAGCATGGCCACGCTAACCACGATGGCGGAAACATAGTTCTTCAGCGCATTGTTCTGCTGCACATCCGCCACCCCCTGCATGGCCAGGCTGGCCATGAGCATGACGCCAATACCGGCACCGAAAAATCCGCCATACACCGCCACCGGCCAATCCAGCCAACGTGCGCGCCGCTGCCAGCGGGCATCCGGCTGCCGCTGCAGCCAGCGCGCAATCCCTGGACCCAGCGCAAACAGCAAGGTGGCCAAACCCAACAATAGCGGGATGACCAGGGCAAACTGCCGGTTATCCAGCAGGATCAACAGCAGCGCCCCCAGGGCTGCCCCCAACAGCGCCCGCAGTCCCAACGGCCGCAGCCAGGGTATCAGGCTGCGCAGTTCACGCCGGTAGCGCCAACTGGCCGTGATGCAGGCCGGCCAGACCGCAAAGGCATTGCTGGCATTGGCCACCACCGGCGGCAACCCCAGAGCCAACAAGACGGGAAAGGTGAAGAGCGTGCCGCCCCCGGCGACGGCATTGGTGATGCCAGCCAGGAGACCCACTGCCAGCAGTAGTGCGAGCCCTGAGAGTTCCGCCAAGATCAGCGCCCGTGCTGTCCGTTGCTCAGACTTTCCAAGACCCAGGCAGTGCGCCAACCAGCCAGCAGCGCCTGCACTTGCGCCACCTGGGTCATCTCTGCCTCATGGTCCACAGGCAACTGGATACTCAGGCTGCTTTGGCGCCGATCATTGACGGCCTGTACCTGAGCCAGCACTGCCGGCACATAAATATGGGCTTGCGCTTGCGCCTGGCCCGCTTCCACCCAGCGGCCGAACTGGGCGGGAAAATCCGCCCGCAATTCGGCTTCCGGCCAGGCTGGCTGCGGCACGCTCTGCAATGCCGCCAGGCGTTTCAGCAGTGACGGCCAACGCCGATCCGCACCCAGAGCGCCATCCCAAACGGCGTGCAGGTTACTGGTATTCACGCGCAGACTGTTGCCGCCGCGATCACCGTTGGGAAAGGCGCCGGCGCTGAACAGCGCGGTGGTGTGCAACGGTTGATGCATATCCCCCAGCAGATGCAGCAGCCAGCACAAGGCGATGGCCTTGTCGGCATCCGTCGCGGTGCTCAGCAGATATCTGTCCATGTTGTGGGCCAGGGCCTGCACCAGGTTGTAATCGCCAGGATCCTGGGTCTCGGTCCAGTGGTAGTGCAAATTGATGTCCAGTGGGCCCAGGGCCTGCTGATCCTGCGGACTCAGGAAGGTAGGCAAGTTGATGTAATGCCAGCGCGCCCGGTGGTGGGCCGCCACCAGGGCCGGCCGGGCACTGGCAGGTCGCACATGGTTGAAATGCCGGGCCCGATCCGGCCAGGTAGCGGCCGAGGCAAACAACCAGCGCTGCTGCTGCGCCTCCGTGTCCTGGCGCACCGCCCTGGGCATCAATGCCAGGAAATCCTCCTGATACCTGGGATGCGCCCGCAGCACCCGGGCAAACTCCTGCCGTGCCACCGGTGTGAGTTCATCGTAGGCAATCAGTGCAATCAGCATATGGCCGGCATCATTCCAGGCCTGGGCCGGTGCGCTGAGCAGCGCCAGCAGCCAAGCTGCCAGCGTAAGACGCAGGCCCGCATGCCACCGCGGCATCCCCCGGGCCCCGGTTCCACCCATTGCCATCCGTGTCGATCCTGCTGTCCGCGCTCCCATCTACTGCCCTCAGTGTCCGCGCAACTGGCGCCGTGCAATCACCCAGCGATGCACTTCGCTGGGACCCTCATAGATGCGCATGGTGCGCACCCGCTGCCACATGAACTGCAGCGGCAACTCCTTGGTCATGCCCATGGCGCCGAAGGCCTGCATGGCATGATCCAGGGCATCATAGGCCAGCTCAGTGCCATAGAGTTTCACCATACTGGCTTCGGTGCGCACATCCTGCCCCTGATCCTGTTTCACGGCGGCATCCCAAAGCATCAACCGGCAGGCATGGATACGGGTGCTGATATCCGCGATCCACCACTGCACGGCCTGGCGCTCGGCCAGCCGTTCGCCAAAGGTGACGCGGGTGTTGGCATGCTCGCAAAGCATATCCAGGGCACGTTGGGCCATGCCCAGACACCAGGCCCCCATCTGCAGGCGCCGCACCGTCAGGCGCAGCTGCATGGGACCAAACCCATCACCCTCCTTGCCCAGCAATGCACTGCCGGGCAGGCGGCAATTTTCCAGCACCAGCTCAAAGGTACGCAGGCCGCCAATAATAGGAATCTCCCTGGCCACCACAAACCCTGGGGTACCCTTGTCCACCAGAAATGCCGAGATGCCGCCGCGCGCGCCGGCACTGGTATCAGTCACTGCCATCAGGATGGTGAAATCCGCCTCCGCCAGGCCGCTGATCCAGATCTTGCGGCCATTGATTACCCAGTCCTCACCCTCCCGCACCGCGCGCGTCTGCATAGCGGCCGGATCGGCACCAGCGCCAGGCTCGGAGATGGCAATGGCGGAACTGATCTCGCCCTGGGCATAGGGCTCCAGATATTTCTGCCGCTGGGCAGCATTGGCGGTTTTCAGCAGCATGTGCAGATTGGGGGAATCGGGCGGGAAACGGAACGGGGTGGCGGTATAGCCCAGCTCCATATTGACCCCGGTCAACGCCAGCGCGGGCAGGTCGGCGCCACCCACATCAGCGGGCGCATCCATGGCCCAAAGGCCCAGCTCCTTGCACTGGGCATACAGGGGCGCCAGCTCGGCAGCGGTGAGGGTGGCAGCTTCCCCCCCGGCCTCCCGGGCCAGTATTCGCGACTCCAAAGGCAGCAAGGCTTCGCGGACAAAGCGACGGACATTGTCCTGCAACAGCCGATATTCCAGGGGCAATGCAAAATCCATCCTGCCACCTCCGATACAAAGAACTATTTATTTTTAAATTTCATTGCTTTGCATGGCGAAATTAAAGTCTTGCCTGATTATGCGGGCTGGAGTAGATTGGCCGGGCCGACAGGATGTCAGCATGCGGTCTGCGCCCGCAAACCGCAATCAGGCAGGCATGGCCACCAACGCCGACCCGACGCAAGTCTGGTCGGCGTTGCTGTTTCTGGGCAGAATGCCCCGCCTGCAACCCTGCCCATTCATCGTCCGAGTCCGCGCCATGTCGAGACTACCCGGCCCCCGCCCCGCCAGTCTGCCGCGCCTGTTGGGCGCCATGCTCTATGACGGCCTGCTGATCCTGGCCATCTGGATGCTGACGCTGCTGGTGCTGGTGGCCATCACCAATGACGCCGTTTGGGGCGCAGCCGTGCAATCCCTGCTCTTTATCGAGCTGTTCGCCTTCTTCACCTATTTCTGGACCGCCCGGGGTCAGACCCTGGGCATGCTGGCCTGGCGCCTGCACATCGAGCACGCCGATGGTGGCCCGATCCGTCCACGCCAGGCGCTGCTACGCTTTATTGGCGCCCTGGCCGCGCTGGGTACCGGCGGCCTGGGTTATCTGTGGATGTATATCGACAGTGGTCGGCGCACCCTGCCGGATATTGTCTCCGCCACCTGCATCATCTATACCCCTGCTGGCCACAACACCAATAAAGCGGCCAACAAAGCCGCCAACAAGGCCGCGCCTAACCCACCCGCCGCAGACTGACGACCCCCAAGCCCCAGCACAGGGCAATGGGAATCAACACAGCCACCCAGGCCGGCCAGGCATAGACCATGGCCGCCGGCCCGAACAGATCCTGCAGGTACTTAAAGGCCAGGCCCACCAGAATCCCGGTGGCCACCCGGGTGCCCATGCTTTTCTCCCGCAACGGCCCGAGGATAAAGCCCACTGCAATCAGGATCAGGCCCAGGGTCGCCAGGGGCTGGGTGAGCTTGGCCCAGAATGCCAGCTCATAGCGGCCGGCACTTTGTTGCTGTGCGCGCATGAACCTGATTTGCCGGGATAAATCGGCCAGTGCCAATTTCCGTGCGTCCAGCAAGCCGCCCATGCGCAGGAGCTGGGTATCCATCTGGCTGGGCCAGAATACCGCTGGCAGCGTCGCTGACTCAGTGCCCTCGGCGCCGAATCTGGTTTCCGCAACCTGCTGCAGCTGCCAGCCTGGTTGCGGCGCGTCATCGTCATGAATGCCACGCTGCGCCGTGCGGGCCAGCAGCAACCGGCCCTGGGCGTCCTGTTGGTACAGACGCACCCAGGCCAGTTGCTCCCCGGCGTCCAGGGCTGCCACATTGACCCAGGTATCATCCTCCCGGTACCAAAGCCCCTCCCCCAGCCGAATAGCACCTCCCCCTTGTTTGGCGCTGGCCTGGAGCGCTTCGGCATTGGCCTCACCCCAGGGCGCCACCCATTCGCCCAAAGCAAAATTCAGTGCCAGCAGCGGCGCCACCGCCAGGCACAGTGAGCCAAACAGGCGGCCCACCGAGACGCCGCTGGCCCGGAACACCACCAGCTCGGACTGGCTGGCCAGGGTACCCAGCCCGACCAGGGCACCCATAAACACCACAAAGGGCATGAG
>JBJHDG010000194.1:0-5373 GCA_050486425.1 Pseudomonadales bacterium
GCTCCAGTTTGCGGCCGTTTTCTTCTTTGACGATCACCTGGGGGCGTGAGACCGCCAACTCATAACCTTCCCGACGCATGGTTTCGATCAGTACCGACAGGTGCAGTTCACCACGGCCAGACACTCGGAACTGATCCGGGTCTTGGGTCTCTTCTACGCGCAGGGCGACGTTATAGGAGGCTTCCCGCAGTAGTCGGTCACGAATCTGACGGCTGGTGAGATATTTGCCTTCCTTGCCGGCAAAGGGTGAGTTATTCACACAGAACAGCATGCTGATAGTGGGCTCATCCACGGTCAGCGGCGGCAGGGCTTCGGGAAAATCCTGGGCACACACGGTGTCGGAGACGTTCAAGTTTTCAATGCCGGTAATGCAAACAATGTCGCCCGCCTGGGCGTTGTCTTGCTCCACCCGGTTCAGGCCATGATGACCCAGAATGCCCAACAACCGGCCGTTGCGTTTGCTGCCATCGGCGGCCACCACCACCACGGGTGAGTTGGCACCGATGCGGCCACGCCGTACCCGGCCAATGCCGATCAGGCCCACATAACTGTTGTAGTCCAGCGAGCTGATCTGCATCTGGAAGGGGCCCTCCAGGTCCACGGGTGGCGGCGGTACCCGCTCCACAATGGTATCCAGCAAGGGCGTCATGTCGGCCGCCAGGTGTTCCGGTTCCATGCCGGCCACGCCGTTCATGGCGCTGGCGTAGACCACCGGGAATTCCAGTTGGGCTTCGCTGGCATTGAGAGAAATAAACAGATCCAGCACTTCGTCCACCACCTGGTGTGGGCGGGCGCCGGGGCGATCTACCTTGTTCACCACCAGGATGGGGTTGAGGCCGGCATCAAAGGCTTTCCGGGTCACGAAGCGAGTTTGCGGCATGGGGCCTTCCACTGCATCCACCACCAGCAGCACCGAATCCACCATGGACATGATGCGCTCCACCTCACCACCAAAGTCGGCATGGCCAGGGGTGTCCACCACATTGATGTGGTAGTCCTTGTATCTGATGGCCGTGGTCTTGGAGAGGATGGTGATGCCCCGCTCCCGTTCCAGTTCGTTGCTGTCCATCACCCGCTCCTGCACGGGTTTGCGGGCATCCAGGGTGCCGGTCTGTTGCAACAATCGGTCTACCAATGTGGTTTTGCCATGGTCTACGTGCGCGATGATGGCAATATTGCGCAAGCGATCTGCGTGCATAAAAGCTGTGTCTCTCTGTTGGATTGGTGCAGGTTGTGCGCGACTGACTGCGTTCGAAAACTCGACGTTGGGATGCTAGACTGCGCGGCCCCTGGCGGCGGGCAGTGGCCCGGCCGGGGGTTGTCGTCTGAGGCGGTGCATTATGTCTGAACCACGCAAAGCTGTCGCGCTAATCTCAGGGGGGCTGGACTCCATGCTGGCCGCCCGGGTGATCCAGGATCAGGGCGTGGTGGTGGAAGGCTTGAACTTCTATACCGGCTTTTGTGTGGAAGGCCATACCCATGCCATCCGCGCCAAGGACCAGGCCCGCCCCAAGCGCAACAACGCCCTGTGGGTTGCCGAACAATTGGGCATCAAGCTGCATATCATCGATGTCTCCGAGGAATACAAGGACATCGTCCTGAATCCCAAGCATGGCTATGGCCAGCATTTGAATCCCTGCCTGGACTGCAAGATCTTTATGGTGCACAAGGCCAGGGCCTGGGGCTTTGCCGCAGAACACGGCTTTGACTTCATCATCACCGGCGAGGTGATCGGCCAGCGGCCAAAGAGCCAGCGCAAGGAAACCATGCCCCTGATCGCCCGGGAGTCCGGCGCCGAGGACCGGCTGCTGCGCCCGCTCTGCGCCCAGAACCTGCCCGAGACCCTGCCCGAGCGTGAAGGCTGGGTGGACCGCAGCCGCCTGTTTGGCTTTTCCGGCCGCGACCGCAAGCCCCAGATCGCCCTGGCACGCCAGCTGGGATTCGAAGACTGGGCCCAGCCGGCCGGCGGCTGCTGCTTTCTGACCAATGAACAGTACAGCAACAAGCTGGCTGATCTCTGGCAGGCCAGAGGGCGGCGGGACTACAACCTGGATGACATCATGCTGTTGAAAGTGGGCCGCCATCTGCGGCCCGCACCCCACTACAAGCTGCTGATCGGTCGCGAAGATGGCGAGAATCAGTATCTGCTGGGCTATCACAAACAGTTTTTGAGCCTGCAGGTGCGCAGTCACATGGGCCCGTTAGCCCTGGTGGACGGCACCCCTGAAGCGGCCGATTTGGAACTGGCGGCCCGCATCCTGGCCCGTTACAGCCAGGGCCGGGACGCCGCTCAGGTGCAGGTGGAGGCCAGGCACCTGGATGGCCGCACCGAGCTGTTCAGCGTAGCGCCTATGCCCGCCACCGAGATTCCCCGGACCTGGCACGTTTAAGCCACCCTTATCCCACCATACCCCTATCCCACCATATATATGTCGCACCCCACCCCTGATACCCACCTGGATGCCCGCAACCTGCTGTGTCCGCTGCCAGTGATCCGGGTACAGGAGCGGGTACGCACCCTGGCACCTGGTGCGGTGCTGGAAGTGGTGGCCACGGATCCGGGCGTGCTGCAGGACATCCCGGCCTGGTGCCGGGTGCATGGCCATACGGTGCTGGCCAGCAGCCGGGAGGGCCGGGAGATCCGGGTGCTGGTGCAGGTGCAGGCCGAGACGCCGGACCGCTAGCGCACCAGAAGGGGTAGGGCGCCGCACGCTTATGGTGCGACTTTGCCATTGCGCACTGATATAGTGCGCATGTTTGCGCGCACTTACTCCAGAAGCCCAGAATTTCCGGTCTCCAGTGGCTGGCACACAAATTGCTCTTACAAGGCACCATGCACCGCGACCGGCCTTTAGCAGCACGACGCGGCGTTTACCAGGAACCCAAAACCCGACAGGAGCGGTTGAATCATGTCTGAGAAGACGCTGAAGATGATCAAAGACAATGACGTGAAGTGGGTGGATCTGCGCTTCACCGACGTCAAAGGCAAAGAGCAACACACCACTTTCCCGGCCAGCCGCATCGACGCTGATACCCTGAAAGACGGCATGATGTTCGACGGTTCCTCCATTGCCGGTTGGAAGTCCATCAACGAGTCCGACATGATCCTGATGCCAGACGATGCCACCGCCGTGCTGGATCCGTTCCGTGACGAAACCACCCTGATCCTGCGTTGCGACGTGATTGAGCCCAGCACCATGCAGCCCTATCACCGCGACCCGCGCTCCATCGCCAAACTGGCGGAAGCCTACCTGGCCTCCAGCGGCATTGGTGATACCGCCTACTTCGGCCCGGAAAACGAGTTCTTCATTTTCGATGACGTGCGCTGGAAAGTCGGCATGGGCGGCGCCGCCTACGCCATTGGTTCCGAAGAAGCTGCCTGGTCTTCTGATGCCGATTACGAAGGCGGCAACATGGGTCACCGTCCTGGTGTGAAAGGTGGTTATTTCCCGGTACCGCCGGTGGATTCCTTCGCCGATATGCGCAGCGTTATGTGTAGCACCCTGGAAGCCATGGGCATGCCGGTGGAAGTGCATCACCACGAAGTGGCTACCGCTGGTCAGAACGAAATCGGTGTGCGCTTCAACACCCTGGTGCGCAAGGCCGACGAAGTTCAGCTCTACAAATACGTGGTGCATAACGTTGCCCACGCCTATGGCAAAACCGCCACTTTCATGCCCAAGCCCATCGTGGGTGACAACGGCAGCGGCATGCACGTGCATCAGTCCATTGCCAAAGACGGCACCAACCTGTTCCACGGCAACGGCTACGCCGGACTGTCTGAAACCGCGCTGTACTACATCGGCGGTGTGATCAAGCATGCCAAGGCCATCAATGCCTTCTCCAATGCCAGCACCAACTCCTACAAGCGTCTGGTACCCGGCTTTGAAGCCCCGGTACTGCTGGCCTACTCGGCGCGTAACCGTTCTGCATCCATCCGCGTACCCTATATCCAGGGCGGCAACCCCCGTGCCTACCGGATCGAAGTGCGCTTCCCGGACAGCACCGGTAACCCTTACCTCACCTTTGCCGCCCTGCTCATGGCCGGTATCGATGGCATCAAGAACAAGATCCATCCTGGTGATGCGTTCGATAAGAACCTCTATGACCTGGCACCGGAAGAGCTGCAAGGCGTGCCCACTGTGGCCCATGGTTTGGAAGAAGCCCTGGAAGCACTCAACAGCGACCGCGCCTTCCTCACCGCCGGCGGCGTGTTCACCGACGACATGATCGACAGCTACATCGAGCTGAAGATGCAGGAAGTCAAACGTCTGAACATGACCACCCACCCGGTGGAGTTCGAGATGTACTACAGCTGCTGATCCTGCTGACAGCTGCCCCCAAAGCCCCGGCCAGTCCGGGGCTTTGCTTTTCTGCCTCTCCCCCATTTGAACCGGCTCGCAATTTACCCGCCCGGCTGCGGTCGAAATCTTGTGCCGGACCAGCAGAAAGCTAGACTCAAGACGGATGCCTTCAGGAGCGCTACCCATGACCCAAGCCACCGCCGCCCAGCGCCTGCTGGCCCTGCTCATGCTCGTGCTGACGCCGCTGCATCTGGCCTGGGCCGAGACCGAGGCCGAGGGAGATCGGGTGTACCGCACGGTGGACGCCCAGGGCCGGGTGATCTTCTCCGACCAGCCCATCAATGCACAGAGCACCCCCGTGGAACTGCCCGATGCGCACTTCTACGATAGTGTCGATATCCCGCTCTCACCGAGGACACCGCCGCTGGCGGAGGAAGCCGAAGCACCCCCCTATCAGACCCTGATGATTCTCTCCCCCAGCCCCGATGAGGCAATTCGCAGCAACTCCGGCGATCTATCGGTGCGCGCCAGGATCAGCCCCAGCTTGCTCCCGGGTCACCGCCTGCAGTTGCTGCTGGACGGCCGTGCTGTCAGCGCGCCCGGTACGCTGACCCGCTTTGAACTGGAAAATGTGGATCGTGGCACCCATACCGCTGTCCTGCAGGTGGTTGATGGCGAAGGCCAAGTGGTGATGCGCAGTGAGCCAGTGCAGTTTCACGTGCTGCGGGCTGCAGTTGGTGGCGCACCCTAATCCAAACGCGCACCAATTTCGCGCCTCTTCCTGCCCAGGACCTAACCAGTGCGCACTATTTTAGTGCATACTTGATCCCAGCCTCCTGACGGCCTGGCCCATGCCTGCCAGCTGCCGCCCATCCATGGCGCCATCTTGGGGCCATTTGGATTAGTGAGCACTCACATCGACGCCTAAATTGATTCTGGATGTTGGTTCGATATTTGCTACGCAAACAGGCGGGCCGCTTTCCGCCGCTGCGAGGACCCAAAGTGATTCAGGCACCCACAATGCACGCCACAGAAAACCCGGCCGTAGAGCACCTGGCATGGATCTAAG
>JBJHDG010000195.1:0-5319 GCA_050486425.1 Pseudomonadales bacterium
GTTGGTCTCGTCCGCCATCCGCTCGCGCCCAGCCCGGGCGCGTGGTCTGACACATGCGTGCTTTCCCCCTCGATTCAGGGTGCTCCGGTCGCGCCCATCACGGGCGCGTGGATTGAAACAGACCCACAAACCGTGCGCATTGTGCGCAGGTACGTCGCGCCCATCACGGGCGCGTGGATTGAAACGGGGCGGTTAGCTCCCTCCAGCGCGGCTATGCCGGTCCCGCAAGCCGATTCTGCCGAGAGGAAGCCACCCTATGCTGATAAAAACTGGACATTCCAAGTTGGCGAAAACCGGACAATCAGAGTTGGCGTTGACATCGGTCTCATTGAAATTTCACGGTTGGTTCGATATGCAGGGCAGGGCTCGGCGGCTATCCAACGCGAAATGCCTCGGCCTCTGCACTGCTGAGCTGCGCTGTTGGCTGCCGCGTACTACAAGCGGTTAATTCGGCCTGTCTAACCAAGCGAAGGTGCCATCTGGTCGCCTGTTGACAGGCGACCACGGCAAAACCATAATGAAACCGTTTCGCAACCAAGATTCCCGGCATGGCCACCGTCACCTTTAAAAACATACCTGACGATCTATACGAGCAATTGAAGCAGGCAGCCAACGCGCATCATAGAAGCGTTAATAGTGAACTCATTCATTGCCTGGAGAAGATATATAAACCAACCCGGTTCTCCGCCGCAGAGCTTGCTGTCAAAGCAGCCGAGCTTCGCAGCCGAGTCGCAGCCACAAGGCTGGATATTGACGAGATCAACGCGGCCAAAAACCAGGGCCGGGAATGATTGTCGCTGATACCAACACCATCGCTTATCTGTATCTACCCACCGCACAAACAGATGATGTGGTTTCGTTGTTGTATAAAGATCCACATTGGATTGCGCCTTTGCTTTGGCGAAGCGAGTTCCGAAACATACTGGCGTTATATGTCAGAAAAGGCATTGTTGATTTGAGTACAGCCACCGCGATGCAAACTCAAGCAGAGCAACAATTTGCCGAAAACGAATTCACCGTTAATTCCTTGGATGTCCTGACACTCGCGTCTGAGCGCGGTTGTTCAGCCTATGACTGCGAATTTGTATCCCTGGCAAAATCACTGAACCTAAAACTGATAACTGACGATAAAAAGCTGATTCAACTGTTCCCTGGAATCGCAATGACGGCCGGGGCGTACTTGCGCACGGAACCCTGACAAACTACTTGCATGCCCGACCACACCCACTACATGCGCCACGCGCTCAAGCTGGCCCAGCAAGCCGCCGCCCTGGGCGAAGTCCCTGTGGGCGCCCTGGTGGTGCTCGACGATGAGATCATCGGCGAGGGTTTCAACAATCCCATTGCCGCCTGCGACCCCAGTGCCCATGCCGAGATCAATGCCCTGCGCAGCGCCGCCCAGCGCCTGGGCAATTACCGTCTGGCGGGTGCCAACCTCTATGTCACCATCGAGCCCTGCACCATGTGCGCCGGTGCCCTGATCCACGCCCGCATCGCCCAGGTGATTTATGGCGCGCCGGAACCCAGGGCTGGCGCCCTGGTCAGCAGTACAGATGTGCTGGCCAACCCTGGCCTGAATCACCGGCCCCAGGTGCTGGCCGGGGTGCTGGCCGCTGACTGCGCCGCGCTGGTACAGAACTTTTTTCGCGCGCGCCGCAACCCCGCAGGCCCCTGAACCCCAGCCCGGCGCAGAAAGCCGGCAAGGGCTGGCGCTGCCGGGTATAATGCCGGCCCTCAGCGCAGCCCCGACCAATTTGGAAGCAATTCATGACCGACAGCCTGCTGGTGCTTGCCGGGCCCCCGGCGTTTTCCACTTTTCGCCTCGCCAAGTTCCGGCAGGGTTTGCAACAGGCGCTGCCAGGGTTGGGGCTGCGCCAGCTGTATGCGGAAAACGTGCACTTTCTGCAGCTGCAAGCGCCACTGTCGGTGCAGCAGCAAACCCAGTTGCATGAACTGCTGCGCTACGGCCCGGCCCAGGATCTGCCCGCCCCGGTGGGTCGACTGATCGGCACGGTAACCCCCCGCAGCGGTACCATTTCCCCCTGGTCCAGCAAGGCCACCGATATTTTGCAAACCTGTGGCTTGCCGGTGCTGCGGGCGGAGCGGGGTGTGCGCTGGTATCTGCAGACGGACGCCGAGGCAGCTCCCGCGCTGCAGCAACAGGCGGCGGTGCTGCTGTTGGATGCCATGACCGAGCAGTGGCATCCGGCCGCGTCCCTGCCACCCGGTGAACTGCCGGATGACGCCGCCCTGCTGGCGGCCCTGTTCGCTGAGCATGCACCCGCGCCCTTGGGTCATGTCGCCCTGGGTGATAATGCGTTGGCGGCATTGACGGCGGCGAACCAGGCGCTGGGCCTGGCCCTGAGCGAAGATGAAATCGCTTATCTGGCCGAGGCGTATGGGCAGTTGGGCCGCGACCCCACGGATGTGGAACTGATGATGTTTGCCCAGGCCAACTCGGAGCATTGCCGCCACAAGATTTTCAATGCCGATTGGTTGGTGGATGGCGCACCCGCGCCGCTGTCGCTGTTTGGCATGATTCGCAACACCTACCGGCAGATCAATGGCGCCGGCATTCTCAGCGCTTATGCCGACAATGCCGCCGTGATCGAAGGCTATGCCGCGCCGCGCCTGTGGCCGGATCCGGACGCCCACACCTATAGCTTCACCCAGGAGCCGGTACATATATTGATGAAGGTGGAAACCCACAATCATCCCACTGCGATTGCGCCCTACCCAGGTGCTGCAACCGGCGCTGGTGGTGAGATTCGTGACGAAGGCGCGGTGGGCCGGGGTTCCAAACCCAAGGCGGGTCTCACTGGCTTTACCACCTCGCACTTGAATCTGCCGGAAGCACCACAGCCCTGGGAGTTGGATACCGGCAAGCCGGCGCATATGCGCAGCGCGCTGGACATCATGTTGGAAGGCCCCATCGGGGCTGCTGCCTTCAACAATGAATTTGGTCGCCCGGCCCTGGGTGGCTATTTCCGCACCTTTGAGCACTTGCCGGACCCAGCTACGCCTGCGCTGGTATATGGCTATCACAAGCCGGTGATGATTGCCGGTGGCCTGGGCAATGTGCGCGCCCAGCATGTGCAGCCATTGGCGTTTCCGGATGCCGCGCAGCTTATCGTGCTGGGTGGCCCGGCGATGCTGATTGGTCTGGGTGGCGGTGCGGCATCCTCCATGGCCTCGGGCACCAGCAGTTCAGAACTCGATTTTGCATCGGTGCAGCGCGACAACGCGGAAATGGAGCGGCGCTGTCAGGAAGTGATCGATGCCTGTTGGGCGTTGGGTGATGCCAATCCCATTTTGCTGATTCACGATGTGGGCGCCGGTGGGCTGTCCAATGCCTTGCCGGAGCTGGTGAAGGATGCTCAGCGCGGCGGGCATTTCCAGTTGCGCGCCGTACCCAACGCGGAACCCGGCATGCCACCGGTGGCCATCTGGTGCAATGAAGCCCAGGAGCGTTATGTGTTGGCGGTGGCACCGGCAGATCTGGATCGCTTTGCTGCCATCTGCAGGCGCGAGCGTTGTCCGTACGCGGTGGTGGGGCAGTCCCAGCCGCAATTGCACTTGCAGGTGGATGACGCGGTGTTCGGTAACAAGCCGGTGGATTTACCCATGTCGGTGCTGTTTGGCAAGCCGCCGAAAATGACCCGCAGTTTTGTCACCGGCGCGCAGGGCCGGCCGCCGCTGCAACTGCAGGCGCCTGATCTGCAGGCGGCGGTGAGCGCGGTGTTGCAATTTCCGGCGGTGGCATCCAAGCAATTTCTGATCACCATTGGTGATCGCAGCATTACCGGCATGGTGGCCCGGGATCAGATGGTAGGGCCCTGGCAGGTGCCGGTGGCTGATGTGGCGCTCACCACCCTCACGCTGGCCACCGAGGCCGGGGAAGCTATGGCCATGGGCGAGCGCTCGCCGCTGGCGCTGCTTGATCCCGCTGCCAGTGCCCGCATGGCGGTGGGTGAAGCCCTGACCAATCTGGCGGCTGCCGGTATCGAAGCCCTGGAACGGGTGGTGTTGTCGGCGAACTGGATGGCAGCAGCGGGCGCCCCCGGCGAAGATGAAGCCTTGTTCAAGGCGGTGCATGCGGTGGGGATGGAGCTTTGCCCGGCCCTGGGCATCGCCATTCCGGTGGGCAAGGACAGTTTGTCCATGCGTACCCAGTGGCAGCAGGATGGCCGCCCGCAGGAAGTGCGCTCCCCCTTGACGTTGATTGTGTCCGCCTTCGCGCCTGTGCCCGATGTGCGGCGAGCGGCCACCGCCTGGTTGCGGCTGGATCAGGGGCCAAGCCAGTTGCTGCTGATTGATCTGGGCCAGGGCAAAAACCGTCTGGGCGGCAGCGCGTTGGCACAAACCCAGCGGCAATTGGGGTCTGCGGCGCCGGATCTGGAGTCACCCGCACTGCTGCGCGGTTTTATGCAGCTCATGGGTGCGCTGCACCAACAACAGCTGGTGCTGGCCTATCACGATCGTTCCGATGGCGGCTTGCTGGCCTGCCTGTGGGAAATGGCGTTCGCCGGCCGCTGCGGCCTGGATATAGATCTGGCGCCTTTGGGCGTGCAGGACGCGGGCACTGCGTTGGCACCTTTGTTTGCCGAAGAACTGGGCGCCGTGCTGCAAGTACGGGAGCAGGATCTGGCCCAGGTGCTGGCCCTGGTCGCCGCGGCCGGGCTGGATGGTCTGACCCATCGGCTGGGTACACCGACAGCCAGCCAAACCCTGCGCTTGCGCGCCGGCAGTCAAGTCCTGCTCCAGCAGTCCCGGGCCGAGGCCCAGGCGCTGTGGGCGCGCACCAGTTATCTCATGCAGAAACGCCGGGATAACCCGGACTGTGCCGACGAGGAATATGCAGCCATTGCCGATGCTGATCCCGGCCTGCGGGCGGCGCTGAGTTTTGATCCTGCTGCCGATATCTCCGCACCCTTGCTGAACCTGGGCGCGCAGCCCAAGGTGGCGGTGTTGCGGGAGCAAGGGGTTAACGGCCAGCTGGAAATGGCAGCGGCCTTTATGGCGGCCGGGTTTACCGCCATGGATGTGCATATGTCGGATCTGCTGGCGGGCCGGCAGTCCTTGGCGGATTTCCAGGTGCTGGTGGCCTGCGGTGGTTTTTCCTTTGGTGATGTGCTGGGCGCCGGCGGCGGCTGGGCCAAATCCATTCTGTTCCATGAGCAGGTGCAGCAGGCCTTTGCCGACTTTTTTGCCAAGGACAGCCTGAGCCTGGGGGTGTGCAATGGCTGCCAGATGCTCTCGCAATTGCAACGGCTGGTCCCTGGCGCCGACCATTGGCCCAGGTTTGTGCGCAACCGTTCG
>JBJHDG010000196.1:0-5289 GCA_050486425.1 Pseudomonadales bacterium
GGCCAGGGCCGGCAATTGCGTCAATGGGAACACCAGCAGATAACCCGCATTACTCAGCACCGCCACCATCAGCACATCATCCGCCAGCGCCGGTACCTGCGCCGGCGCCAGGGCCTGTCCATCCTTGCCCACGGCGAGCACCGCCTTGCCGGATCTGTTTTTGGCTTGCAGCTCAGCCAGTGGCACCACAAAGCCATAGCCGCTGCTACCCGCCAGGACCACCCGCACCTCGCTGCTGCCCAGGGCCATGCCCACAAAGCGCGCACCCGGTGGCGGGTTCAGGCGTCCGGTCAGGGGCTCGCCCTGACCCCGGGCCGACGGCAGGCTGTGTGGCGCCATGGAATAGCTGCGGCCGGTGCTGTCGAAAAACACCAGCAGGTCATTGTTGCGGCCCAGCAAGGCCGTCAGGTATTCATCACCGGTGCGATAGCTCAGTTCACGGGGGTTCACGTCGTGGCCCTTGGCGGCGCGGATCCAACCTTTTTCCGACATCACCACGGTGACGGGGTCATTGGAAACCAGTTCTTCGTCGCTGAACGCCGCAGCTTCCACCAAGGGCTGCTTGCCGGTGACCAGGGGTGAACGGCGGGCGTCACCATGTTTTTCCGCCGCGGCCAGCAGCTCCTGCTTGATCAATTTGAGCAAGCGCGGTTTGGAACCCAGGGTTTTTTCGATATCCGCCAGTTCCGCCGCCAGGCTGTCCTGCTCGCCCTGGATGCGAATTTCCTCCAGCCGCGCCAACTGGCGCAGACGCAGATCCAAAATAGCGCTGGCTTGCACATCACTGAGTTTGTAGCGGCGCATCAGCTCGGCTTTCGGCTCGTCGGCTTCGCGCACGATGCGGATCACTTCATCCACATTCAGATAGGCGATCAGCAGTGCATCCAGTACATGCAGCCGCTGCTGGATACGTTCCTGGCGAAATTGCAGGCGCCGGGTCACCGTGGTTTGGCGGAACTGCAACCATTCCTGCAGCAGGCTTGCCAGCGGCTTCACCACCGGGCGCTGGTCCAGGCCGATGATATTCATGTTCACCCGCACCGACCGCTCCAGATCCGTGGTGGCAAACAGGTGTGCCATCAGACGTTCCACGTCCACCCGATTGGATTTCGGCACCAGTACCAGGCGAGTGGGGTTTTCATGATCGGATTCATCGCGCAGATCCACCAGCATGGGCAGTTTTTTCTGCTGCATCTGCGCCGCGATTTGTTCCAGAATTTTTGCTGGTGATGCCTGATAGGGCAGCGCCGTGATCACCACTTCACCGTTCTCCATTTGGTAGGCGGCCCGGGTTTTCACACTGCCACGGCCCTCCTCGTAGAGGCGTAGCAGCTCGTCCCTGGGCGTGACGATCAGCGCCTCGGTGGGAAAATCCGGCCCTTTGATATGGGTCATCAGATCCGCGGTGCTGGCTTTGGGATTATCCAGCAGGTGAATACAGGCGCTGATCACCTCATTGAGATTATGGGGCGGGATATCCGTGGCCATACCCACGGCAATACCGCTGGCACCGTTGAGCAACACCATGGGCACCTGGGCCGGCAGAACTTTAGGCTCTTCCAACACGCCATCAAAGTTGGGTACAAAATCCACCGTGCCCTGGCCCAGTTCCGCAAGCAGCAATTCCGCAAAGGGCGCCAGCCGGGCTTCGGTATAACGCATGGCCGCGAACGACTTCGGGTCATCCGGTGCGCCCCAGTTGCCCTGTCCGTCCACCAGGGGGTAACGATAGGAGAACGGCTGCGCCATCAGCACCATGGCCTCATAACAGGCGCTGTCACCATGGGGGTGAAATTTGCCCAGCACATCGCCCACGGTACGGGCGGATTTGGCGTACTTGGCCTGGGCATTCAGACCCAGCTCGGACATGGCATAGACAATGCGGCGCTGCACCGGCTTCAAGCCATCACCGATATGGGGCAGGGCCCTATCGTTGATCACGTACATGGAATAATTCAGGTACGCCTTTTCGGTAAAGGCGTGCACTGGGACAGATTCAAAATCCGTATTGGTTTCTACATCAGACATAAGCGATTGTCAGTCCTCGCGCTCAAACCAGGTCAGCCTGGTCGGCATTGGTTTCCAGCCAGATACGGCGATCAGGGGCACGTTTTTTAGCCAGCAGCATATCCAGGGTGGCGTCGGTTTTGCCGGCATCATCCAAGGTCAGTCGCACCAGGCGGCGGGTATCCGGATCCATGGTGGTTTCGCGCAGCTGCAGCGGATTCATCTCGCCCAACCCCTTGAAGCGTTGCACGCTGACAGTGCCGCGTTTTTTCTCCGCAGCGATTCGATCCAGCACACCTTCTTTTTCGCCTTCATCCAGGGCATAGAACACGTCCTTGCCCACATCAATGCGATACAGCGGCGGCATGGCCACAAACACATGACCGGCAGCGACCAGAGCGGGGAAATGCTTCACGAACAACGCGCACAGCAGGGTGGCAATGTGAGCACCATCGGAATCCGCGTCCGCCAGAATGCAAATCCTGTTGTAGCGCAGGCCGGACAAATCCCGGGAGCCCGGGTCCACACCCACCGCCACGGCGATATCATGCACTTCCTGGGACGCTAGAATCTGACTGCCATCCACTTCCCAGGTATTCAGGATCTTGCCGCGCAGCGGCATCACCGCCTGGAACTCCCGATCCCGGGCTTGCTTGGCGGAACCACCGGCGCTGTCACCTTCCACCAGAAAGAGTTCGGCACGGGTGGCGTCCTGACCGGAACAATCGGCCAGCTTGCCCGGCAACGCCGGCCCGGCAGTGATTTTTTTGCGCGCCACTTTCTTGCTGGCTTGCACCCGCCGTTGGGCATTGTTGATCGCCAGCTCAGCGATGCGCTCACCTTCCTGCGGATGCTCATTCAGATACAGGCTGAAGGCATCTTTGGCCACACCACCAATAAAGGTGGCGCTTTGCCGGGATGACAAACGTTCCTTGGTCTGGCCACTGAACTGGGGTTCGCGCATTTTTGCACTGAGCACATAAGCGCATTGATCCCAGAGGTCATCACCGGTGAGTTTCAACCCGCGCGGCAACAGATCACGGAACTCACAGAACTCCTTCAGCGCCTCGGTGAGCCCAGTGCGCAGGCCATTCACATGAGTGCCACCCAAAGGCGTGGGAATCAGATTCACATAGCTTTCGGTAATCAGCTCGCCACCGTCGCTGCGCCAGAGCAGGGCCCACTCCACGGCTTCGCTGTTGCCCCGGGTTTCATAGCAAAAAGGTCCCGCAGGAATAATCTCGGCATCATCACCCAGTGCCTGCAACAGATACCCGGCAAGCCCGGCTTCATACAGCCAGACTTCGGTTTCGGTGTCTTTGCCTTTGGGCACGCTGAGGCTGATTTTCAGTCCTGGGCACAGCACCGCTTTGGCACGCAGCAAATGCCGTAACCGGCTCAGGCTGATCTGCACCGAATCAAAATACTTGGGATCCGGCAGGAACCTGACCCGGGTACCGGTATCGCGTTTGGCAACGCTGTCCACCGCTTTCAGTTTGGTAACGGCAGCGCCTTTTTCGTAACGCTGGCGATACAGCTGGCCGTCCTTGCGCACTTCCACTTCCAGCCACAGTGACAGCGCATTCACCACGGACACGCCCACACCATGCAAGCCACCGGAAAAGTTGTAGGTGTCAGAATCAAATTTACCGCCGGCATGCAGCTTGGTCAGGATCAGCTCCACACCGCTGAGCTTATGCTGCGGATGCAGATCCACCGGCATGCCACGCCCGTCATCAATGACGTCGATCACGCCATCGGGATGCAACTGCACCTGAATATGGTGGCAATAACCTGCCAGGGCTTCATCCACACTGTTATCCACCACCTCCTGTAACAGGTGATTGGGACGCGTGGTGTCTGTGTACATGCCGGGACGGCGTTGCACGGGTTCCAGGCCGGACAGTACCTGGATGGATTTGGCGGTATAGCTGGATTGACTCATAAACCTCGCATTAGCATGCGGCGTCTGACACCAGGGTGCCCAACAGCGCAGACAGGAATTTGGCGGCCATTCTAACAGCGCTGGCCGGTCAGCCGGCCAGCGCAAATTGCACGGGCTGCAATTGCACGCTGCCATCGGGCTGCAACTGCAGACGCTGATAGCCGCAGCTGCCGATGTCATAGCTGAAGTGCGTACTGCCCGGGATATAGGCCACGCTGGTGGCAGGGGCGCTGGCCTGAAATGCCGCAGCCCGAGGTGCCAGCGGCTGCCGGTGCACCTGATGCACATGGCCGCACAAATAGGCGCGTACCTGTGGCTGCACCGCCAACCTGGCAGCCAAGGCCGCGCCCTGAGGCGGCACCTGTGAATCCAGCCAGGGCGTCCCCACCGGCAGCAAGGGATGATGCCCGGCCAGCAGCACATGGCGCGCGCGCTCTGCCGCCAGATCCTCTGCCAATGCCGCCAGGCTGGCAGCGCTGATGGCGCCAGCCGGTGTATCGTCGACATGGGTATCCAGCATTTGTATGGCCCACTCCCCATGGCGGTAACAGGCATGCTGGACGGGCGCCCGACCCAGGGCCAGCAGGGCCGCCGTCATCAGCGCCGCCACATCATGATTACCGGGCGTCCACAGCCAAGGGCCCTTCCAGTGCGCTTCCAGCTGCGTAATCAGGGTTTGATACAGGGCTTGGCTGGGCGTCTCCGCCAGATCACCGGTGAGCAGCACCAGATCCGTAGGCTGTTGCAAACCCTGCTTTAGCGCCGCCAGAAAACGGGCATGGGTATCAATGCCGAAGACGGTTGCCGCCGGGGTGGCGGCCAGATGCAGATCCGTCAGCTGCAGTACCTGCAGCGCCGTCACGCTCAACCTGCCGCCAACGCCAGTTCAGTGGCAGAGCCATGGGCCAGACAGGCCGCCAAGTATTCGCCCAGGAAACGGTTGGCCTGAACTTTTTCATCCGGTTGCAACATCTGCGGATTGGGATAGCTGTATTTCGCCTGCAGCCGGCGTGTGCTTTGCACTTCGATGACTTCGGCATTACGGGCATCGTGATACAAACGCACCTGCATGCGCGGCGCCGGCAGAGAAAATTCCAGGCCATCATCCAGTTGCTGCTGCACCAGCTCCACCAGGGTGGTATAGGGACAGCGCTCCAGCACCCGCAATTGCACATTGGCAGCGCGCCGCGGCAGCTGCAACTCAAAGCCATGCACATCTTTGTCGGCCAGCGCCGGCATCAGGCGCAGTAACCGCTGATAGTTGGCATCGCATTCCGCCATATGCGCCAGCAGATTCAATTGATAACCGCGTCTGGATCCCATGACTACTGCTCGAT
>JBJHDG010000197.1:0-1530 GCA_050486425.1 Pseudomonadales bacterium
CCAACAGCGCCAGGCCACCGCCGACGGTGACCAGCAAACCCTGCAATGCAGCACGCCTGGCCTTGGCGTCCTCATGATCAAAGCCGATGAGCAAAAAAGAGGTGATGCTGGTGAGTTCCCAGAACACAAAGAGCACGATCAGGTTGTCGGCCAGTACCAGGCCCAGCATGGAGGCCATAAAAGCCAGCAGCACCGGATAGAACCGGCCCAGATCCCGATGACCCTGCAGGTAACCACCGGCATAGATCAAAATGAAGGTGCCGATCAGGCTGATCAGCAGCGCAAACAGCAGGCTCAGGCCGTCCACCAGGAAGGAGAAATCGATGCCCAGCCCGGGAATCCAGGGGAAGCGTACCCAGATGACTTCACCGGCACTGACCGCGGGCAGGAAACTGGCGAAATAAAGACAGAGCCCGGCCGGCAACAGCGCCAGCACCCAGCCCGTGGCCGCACCCAAAACCCGGTGCAGCCAGGGAGCCAGCAACGCCAGACCAAAGCCGGACAGAACCGCAAATAGCAGCAACGCAAAGCCTCCCTGCAATCAGACACCCTGACCGCGGCGACGGCCGCGGCCTTGGTCTGACAATCACCTGAGAATACTGGTCCCGATACCCTGAAAGCAGGCGGCGCAACTGAGCGCCAAACCAGCAGGAGCAACCCTAGCAGCCCACTTGCAGGGGGGCAACGCTTTGACATTGGTCAATTATCAGTCTTCTGCCGCCGCTGGCAGCGGTTATGTCGGCTACAAAATAGGGAAAAATCAGCGCCTGAAATTATGGAACCTGAATATGGCTTCCCCTAGAATTTGGCCTCGTCTTGGTCAGGGAATGCAGCACTGATGCAGCAGACGGAGTCCCGTCAAACAGACGCCACGCCCATGGATACCCAAGTGCTGTCCTGGCTCCGCCGGGAGCGCATCTACATCAAGGACGGCAATTGGTTCTTCCGCACCCGGGAAGGGCTGGACCTGGGTCCCTACCAGCACCGCGAGGAAGCCATGGCCAATGCCCGGCAACTGGCCCGATTGCACAGCAGGGCGGACGGCAGACGGTACTGAAACTGGGACTAAAACCAGGCCCCTGGGCGACGGCACCCTAGGGGGGATTCCGGCGAAATTTGTACAACTCCAGGGTGTCCCAGGCGTCCATGGTGCCCCGACTCCAAACCCCCAGATGCGCCAGGGCCGCATTCACCGCCCGTTCCTCCGGAAACTCAGCATCCCCCAAGTGATCCACCGACGCATCCTGGGTCTGCCGGGGCCCGAACACCAACTCGCCACCGTCGAATGCCATGGCCACCTGTTGCCCGGCACCCCCCTGATAATCCGTTTCCAGATACACCAGTGGCCCGGCCTGGGACGCCTGCAGCACCAGCTGATAGAGCCCAGCAGGCAGTCCTGGACACTGCGGAAAGGGCGCCACCTGCGCCCCGTATTCGGCTTCAATCTCCTGGCGCAGGCGTTCGCCCACCAGGCAGAGGGCAAAATCCTGCGGCAGGTACTGTAGCCGCGCCGCCTGCCAACCCTGACAG
>JBJHDG010000197.1:1540-5274 GCA_050486425.1 Pseudomonadales bacterium
CCAATCACTGCATGGATGCAATGTGCATTCATCGAGTCGCCTCCCCGTAGGCACTCAAGGTTCAAATCCACAGCACTTGTGGGCTAGCATCCAACCCTTTCCCGCCAGGGGCAAGCATTAACCATGTCTGTTCACAAGCTCAGCGCAAACCTTAGCAGCACCGACCTTGGCAGTACCGACACACAGGATCCGTCCCAGCAGTTGCTGCTGCAAACGTTCGACTCAGTGAGTCCACTGCTTCAACACCTGCAGCAGCAGCCCCTGCTACACATGACGGCAGTGTTGGCGCTGCTGGCCCTGGTGGCGCTGACCGGCTATGCCCTGGTGCGCCTGGGTCTGCTGCGACTGGTGCGTCTGTTGGTACGACAACTGCCAGAGCTGTGGCTGTCGGAACTGCTCAGCCAGGGCGTGTTCCAGCGCCTGGTACCCATGGTGCCCATGCTGATATTGCACCGGGGCCTGATTCTGGTGCCGCATCTGGCCGAGCCCATGCTGGTATTCCTGCAGCGCCTGCTGCTGGCGCTGCTGATTCTGTTCGGGGCCCGCAGCCTCAGCGCACTGCTGAATGCCGCACACAGTATTTATCAGCGCTATCCCATCGCACGCGGCCGCCCCATCAAGGGCTATATCCAGGTCAGCAAACTGTTGCTGTACCTGCTTACCGGCATCCTCATCATTGCGTCCCTGGCGGGTCAGTCGCCCTGGTTCTTTATCAGCGGCCTGGGCGCCATGACCGCTGTGATCATGCTGATTTTTCGCGACACCATTTTATCGTTCGTGGCTGGCATTCAATTGGTGAATAACGACCTGGTGCGGGTGGGCGACTGGATTGAGATGCCCCAGTTCAACGCCGACGGTGATGTGATTGATATCTCTCTGAATGCGGTGCGGGTGCAGAACTGGGACAGCACAGTCACCGTCATTCCTACCCATAACTTTCTCGATAATGCCTTCAAAAACTGGCGCAACATGTTCGATACCGGCGGGCGCCGCATCAAACGCTCCATCTACCTGGACATGGGCACCATCAGATTTCTCACCGCGGCAGAGATCGAACGCTTTGAACGCTTTTTATTGCTGCAGGATTACATGCAGGTCAAGCGCCAAGAGATTGCCGAGTGGAATACGGCCAACTGCCCCACCGATGTCGCGGACATCCCGGCCAACACCCGGCATCTGACCAACATCGGCACCTTCCGCGCCTATATCAGCGCCTACCTGCGGCGCCATCCCCAGATTCACCAGGATCGGGTTTTTCTCATCCGGCAGTTACAGCCCGGCCCCCAGGGCCTGCCTATCGAAATCTACGTATTCACTTCCGATACCCGCTGGGTTCAGTATGAGGGCATCCAATCGGATATTTTCGATCATATCCTGGCGGTGGCGCCTGAATTCGGGCTCAGGATCTTTCAGCAGCCCAGTGGCCAGGATATCGCGGATGCAGCCCGCAGTTTTGCTAGTCGGCTACCCGCCAAGGATGCGGTTGATAAGGCTGGCGGTCTGTCGCCACAGCTGCCAGGGGGTTCGTACCACACCAGCGACTCACCAGGATAACGCCATGCTCCGCGTCACGAAATCTGCCTTACTGCTGCTCGTTTGCACCCTGCTTATTTGCACCCTGCGCGCAGTGCCAGCCCAGGCGGAGATTACACCGCTCAAATTCAGCGGTGACCTGCGTGCCGGCTACTTCAACAATGAGCGCACCAGTCGCACCGATGTGGACACGGAAACTGATGATTGGCGCGCCCGCCTGCGTCTGGCCCTGGATACCAGCCTCAGCGCGCAATGGCGTTTTCGCACCCGGGCTGCCGGTCGCTTCAGCACCGAGCAGGAACGCAGCGACATCTATCTGCGCACCTATCCAACCGGTAGCGGCGGCGCCTCAATGGGTGATGTCACCCTGGATGAACTTTATGTGCATTATCAGGCCCAGCGCTGGTCGCTACGGTTGGGCCGCATGCAAACGGCACTGACACTGCGCGGCGTGGCTGCAAAATCCCTGGATCTGGATGACAGCTCGAATACCGAAATCAACTGGACCGACGGCGTGCATGTGCAGTACAGCTTGCCCCAAGGTTGGCGCAGCCATTTGATCCTGCAGCACCGGGATGCCAAGGGCAGCAGCAGTGTGGCCCGCGCCCCCCTGGATTTCAGTGACAGCGGCAGCCGCGTCAGCCTGTTTGCCGGCCTGGATAACAGCCAGCCTGGCGGTGTCTTGTCGCAACTGAGCCTGGGTCTGGCACTGCTGCCGGATGCCTTGGCCACCCAGGGCGTGGCCAATGCCAGACGCGATCACTACCTGACCTTCACCAGCAAACTGGCCGCCACCTGGACCCTGGATGAACAGGGCCGGCGTCTGGTGCTGGGCGCTGAACTGGGCTATGCACCGCGGACGCCACGCAACACAGTCACCAACAGCGGTGACTGGGGCGATGCCAATGGCCTGGCCTGGCAACTGGCTGCCAACCTCTATGAATTATTGCCACGCACCCATGCCGCCCTGGTGTACGGTGAGGCCGGCGCCGGCTGGCTACTCTCTCCTGGCTTTCGCAATAACGACCGCCTGCTGGAATTACGCGTGCAGCACAGATTCACCGACAGCTGGTCGGCAGAAGCCCGTTACCGCATCCGCGAAGAGCTGGACCTGCCGGCAGCAGCGCTGCAAGCGCGGGAAGATCGGGATTACTACTTCAGACTCACTGGCCGCTTCTGACTATGACCCAGCAAACCCCGGTATTCAGCGCCCGTGATCTGACCAAGGTCTATCAGATGGGCGAGGTGGAAATTCACGCCTTGCGCGGCGTGGATCTGGATCTGTATGCCGGCGAACTGGTGGTAATGCTGGGCGCGTCTGGTTCCGGCAAATCCACCCTGCTGAATATTCTGGGTGGCCTGGACAGCGCCAGCGGCGGTCAGGTGCGCTATGGCGAACAGGATCTGGTGCAGGCGGATGACCAGGCCCTGACCAGATTCCGGCGCGAGCATGTGGGTTTCGTCTTTCAGTTCTATAACCTGATTTCCAGTCTTACCGCCCGGGAAAATGTGGCCATTGTCACGGAGATCAGCCGTAATCCCATGACCCCCGAGGATGCTTTGGCCCTGGTGGGACTTACCGACCGCATGGATCATTTTCCCTCCCAACTCTCCGGTGGGGAACAACAACGGGTGGCCATTGCCCGCGCCATTGCCAAGCAACCCGCGGTGCTGCTGTGCGATGAACCCACAGGTGCGCTGGATTCCAAAACCGGCATCCGGGTGCTGGAGGCGATCGCCAATATCAACACTAATCTGGGCACCACCACGGCGGTTATCACCCATAACGAGGTGATCGGCGAAATGGCAGATCGGGTCATCCGTCTGAGTGATGGCCGGGTTGCCGAGGTACATACGAATGCCCAACGCCGGGCGCCCGCGGAGCTGCACTGGTGATGCCCGGCTTTCTGCGTCTGCGCAGTCTGCATCGCAAGTTGCTGCGGGATCTGGCCATGCTCAAAGGCCAGATCGCTGCCATTGCGGTGGTAATTGCCGCTGGCGTGATGATGCTGATCGTCTCGGTGGCGTCACTGGCTGCCCTCAGCCTGTCACAACAGCGTTTCTACAGCAGCCACCAGTTCGCGGATATTTTTGTCCACCTGACGCGGGCACCCGAACGGGTGGCCGATCAGGTGCGCAGTATCGCCGGCGTGAATCAGGTCAATACCAGGGTGCAGGCACCCTTACGTCTGGAAGTGCCA
>JBJHDG010000198.1:0-5269 GCA_050486425.1 Pseudomonadales bacterium
TGTCGGCTCTGGGCACGGTCCACGGCGAAATCCCCGGTGGGGGCCTTGGACAATGCCGAGCGGTTCAGCGCGATGTACCCACGCTCATCCATGGGCAAGCAGTACAGCACATCACCACTGGCCCACTCATCTATTAACGTCTGGCTGGATTGATGCAGCGCTTGCCGCCAGCTCACATCATATTTCGGCCACTTACCATTGGGGATCTCGATATAGTTGTGATCCCAAATATCGATACCCTTGTCTTTTATCGCTTTCAGGCGCTGTTCCATCACGGTCCGGCGCTCAGCCAGCATGTCCATCACCTGTTCCAGCATGCCGCGACCAATCCGCATGCGCACCAGGGTCTGCAGCGCACTATTGGTGATTGAGCGCATGGCTTCGGCCTTCAGGAAGGTTTTGTCCATATCGCCGAAGATTTTGCGTCCCAGGTCTCTGATCTCCGCACTGCGCTCCCGGCTTTGTAGGTTGGTGCTGCTGATCTGCTCAATGGCCTGATTGATCATTTGCAAATCGCGATTGGCAATCTCGAAATCCTTCACCATGGCACCAAATCGTTCATTGGAACTCGAGATGGTCGCCTCCGCTTTGCCCGCGTTCTCGATCATGGCTTGGGTGTGGTCAGCCGTTTTGGAGACGGCTTTGGTCATATCACCAACCAGCTCATCAATCTGACCAGCGGCGCCACGCACCTTCTGTGCCAACGACCTTACCTCATCCGCCACCACGGCAAAGCCCTTGCCATGCTCTCCAGCTCGGGCCGCTTCAATGGCCGCATTGAGCGCAAGGATATTGGTCTGGGCGGCGAACTGCTGCACGGTGGTAAGGATCTCTCTGACCTTTTTTGAGCTCTGCTCGAGTTGGGCAACAGAACCGGTAAAATTCTGCATCAGCTGGGCCACATGCTTGATGTCAGCCAGTACCTCGCCCATTTCATCCAGCGACTCTCGAGCCACATCCAGGTTACGGATGTTCATTTCCGTAACCTGGCTACTGGTAGTGGTCAGCTGTTGCGCGGCCGTGGCCGTGCGATCGGCCGCATCAAAATTCAGCCCGGAGGCCTTCTCCTGGGTCTCGGCGTTCTTTTTTGCACCCAGACTCAAAGTGGCAGCGCTGGCCGCGGCCAACCCCAACTGCAGATTCTGGCGTTGGTTGCGCTCCAGGGTATCCCGCATACGGGTCATGAATTGATTGAAGGCCGTGCCTATCTGCGCCGGCAAGCCGGCACCGCTTACGCGCACTTCCAACGACAGATCACCGATTTCATTGTTGGCCTTGCACAGGGCTTCATGCACATCCAGCAAAGCGTTACCGTCGCCCAGCATCCAGGCCAGACGCAAGACCAGCACCCCCCCTGCCACCGCAGCGAGCAAGCCGCACCAGAGCCACCAACCACTGGCCTGCAGCACCAACCCGGTACCAAGAAATACAAAAGCCCCCAAGGCCAAACCGACCAAGGGGCCCTTGCGCCGCACGTGCCGCCAGGCAATCTGGGCTGCTTGCGTCATGGGTCCACACTGATAGAAATCCTATACCCAGTATAGTGGTCATTTTTCGGCCTGCAGGATCTCAACCCGCGGCTGTTTTGCAGTATTAACAATCGTTTACATCACAACCTGGGAGGCCACACTGCCAGCTAGGCCGCCTGGCGGCCAGGCTTGGGTACCAAGGCAATCAGCAGCGCCGAGAGCAGATTCAGCACCGCCACCGTCAGTAGCGCACCGTGGTAGGTACCGGTGAGATCAAAATAGTAAGACGTGGCCAAGGGGGCACCGGCCCCGATCAGCAATGAAAAGGGCATGGCCGCCCCACGGATGGCGCCCAGATGGCGGCGCCCAAAGAAGTTGGCCCAGATCACCTCCTGCAAGGGAATCATGCCGCCCCAGCCAACACCCAACAGCAAAAACCCCAGATAAACCCCGGCCAGCGCGCCCGCCTGTACCGAAAACACAATCACCAGCAGGGCTAGGCCCGTAATGCCAGCGCCGCAGGCGGCCAGGGGCTGCGCATCCAGCTTGTCGATAAAGTGGCCCCACACCGGTTTGCTCAGCAGCGAAGGGATGGAGGCCAGGGTGATCATGAGTGCCGCCGTCATGCGGGGAAAACCGGCATCCGTCAAATAAGGCACGGTCTGCAGCAGCATGACACCGATATTGATGACAAACAGCCCGAAGGCCAGCACGATCAAATAGAAACTGGTTGTGCGCAGCGCCTCGGCACGGGTCAATGAGGTTGCGTAATCCAGCGCAGCCTGGCTGCCGCCGCCCGCTGCCAGCTGGGTTTGCGACAACCCATCCGGATACAAACCATAGTCCTCCGGCGCACGCCGCATCAGCAGCGCCACGGGCAACGTCAGCAGTAAGGCGCCCACTGCCAATAGTTGCCAGGCCAGGCGCCAACCCGCCACATCAATCAACCAGGTACTCAGCGGCGCCAGCATCACCCCCGCAAAAGACACGCCCATGGAAGCCATGGCCACTGCCCGGCCCCGCCGCAGCACAAACCACTTGGCCAGGGTGACATTGACCACCAGGTTGCCGAGCAGCGCGGCGCCCAGGGTCACCAACAAACCATTGATCAACACCCACTGCCAGAAATTCTGCACATAGGCACTGACAAACAATGCTGCCGCCAGCAGTACAGTGCCGCCGATCATCAGGGGACGCGCACCCCGTCGGTCCACCTGGGCACCGATGACAAAACCAGCCAACGCCATGACAAACTGGCCGATACTGCGTGGCCAGGTGAACTCGGCGCGGCTCCAGCCCAACGCCTCCGTCATGGGCGTCATGAATGGCCCCGAGACATAACTCAACGCCCCCACCGCCACAAACTGCGCCACAAACGCCAATACAATCAAATAGTAACCGTAATAAATGCCCGGCGGCGGCAACCCGGATTCAGCACTAGATGTCATGGCAAACCCCAAAATTTGAATGGCAAAAATAATAGCAGCGCTGCGCTGCTCACTGCAGGAATATGCGCACTGCCAGAATCATCCATTGAGCCTACCGCACGACTTGCCTATACTGCGCCGGCGTTCAGGGGCGGAGCAGCGGCCAACATCGGCACCCAGTCGATGCGTCTGCTCCGCAGGGAAATCAGTGCCGCGCTTATAAAGCGCCTATCCTGATGCTGCCCCCGCAACGGTAAAACGCGAATGTCCGCCCAATGCCACTGGATCCTGGCTGGCCGCCAACAGATCTGGGAAGGCGGCGGTACATGGCACGCAAGTGCCTATGCGTTGAGCCCGGAGACCGACCTGAATGGGTTGGAGCCACCCACAGGTGGCTCTGTAAGGTTTTGCCGCTCGGGGTGTAGCGGCCATTCAGGGATCACATCATGTCGAAATTTTTATTGCGCCTGCGCGCAAGCGCGGCTATTGCACTGCTTTTTTCCACGTTTTCCGTTCTATCCACCGTTTCCGTCGCTGCAGCAGCGGCTGACCAACCGGATGATGAAATTGTCAGCCTGGTTGTAGTGGGTAGCCGTGTCACCACAGCGGCCACAGATCTGAATATTCCAGTGGAATTGATTAGTCCGGACGACATCGAGCGGCGTCAGGCCAGCTACCTGCAGGAACTGCTCACTGGCCGTCCCGGTTTTGCCATGACCCGTTCTGGCGGTGTTGGCGCGCTGTCGGAACTGCGTCTGCGAGGTAGCGAAGCCAACCACACACTGGTGCTCATTGATGGCGTGGACGCCAACGACCCGGCGCTGGGTTCCAGCATCGACCTGTCGCATCTGCGGCTGACCGGCACGGAAACCGTTGAAGTCCTGCGCGGCCCGCAGAGTGCACTCTGGGGCAGCGCGGCATTGGCCGGTGTTATCAATATTCGAACATTCACCACTGCACCCACTGCTCCCCAGGGTGGCCTGATGGTGGAGTCCGGCAGTCTCGGCACGCAAAACTTGAGCGGCCACTTTGCCAACGGTAACGGCAACGCCTACCTGGGCATGAACGTCAGCCTGTATCGTACCGATGGTATCAATATCTCCACCACGGGTTCCGAGCGTGACGGTTATGACAATCGCACCTGGCACCTGCATACCGGTTACCAGGCGCCTGACTGGCGAATAGGGCTGGTACTAAGGGAAATTGCTGCCGAAACCCAATTTGATCCGACCGTCAATTCACTACCCGTAGACGGCGACCGGGAATCTCATGTTGGGCAGCGCTATGCACGGGCACATGCCGAGCTGAATCTCAGCGCCAACTGGCAGCACAGTGTCGCAGTGAATTATATGGACACGGACAACAATAACTATGCGGATGGCAGCAAAACCAACAGTAGTGCCGGCAGCAAGACGCGCTACGTCTGGCAACAGAATTGGTGGCCCGCCGGTCGTGCTGGTGACAGGTTTACCCTGGCCCTGGAACGCAGTGAAGAGACCTTTGCGCAGCGTGGCACGGCCCAGCCCTGGGGCGATCCCAATCAGAATCAGTCAATCTTCGCCAACTCACTGGTGCTGGAATACGATCTGCGCGCCGGCAGCAATCTGGGTTTTACCCTCTCCGGCCGCGGTGACCGCAACAGTGATTTCCGCAATGCTGTCACCGGCCGCGCAGCGTTACGCTACGATCTGCCTGAATGGGGCAGCCGCTTTTTCGCCAGCCTGGGCAACGGCATCAAGAACCCCACTTTTACGCAGCGGTTTGGCTTTACACCGAACACTTTTATCGGCAATCCAGATTTGAAGCCCCAGCAGTCCGTAGGCGTGCAGCTGGGCGTGGAGCAAACGCTGGGCAATCTGCAACTGGGATTGACGCTGTTCAATGATCGCCTGAAGGATGAAATCGATGGCTTCGTTTTTGATATGGATGCAGGCGCATTTACCGCCGCCAACAAATCCGACTATAGCCATAGGCGCGGCATAGAAGTGCATGCCGAGCAACGGCTGACCGACAACCTGCGCCTGCAACTGGCCTACGGTTACCTGCACGCTACCGAACCCGATGCCAACAACCGGCAAACCCGGGAACTACGCCGGCCGCGCAACACCGGCCGCATGGTCATGGATTGGCAAGCCAGCACTGCACTGCACCTGCAGCTGGGTGGCGCCTACGTGGGCAGCAGCTATGACAATAACTTTTCCACCTGGCCTGCGACACGGGAAACCCTGAACGCATACTGGCTGGTGAATCTGAATGCGGCCTATCAACTCAGCCCACGCAGCAGCCTGTTCGGTCGCGTTGAAAATGCCCTGGATACCTCCTATCAGAACGTGTTTGGTTACCAGACACCGGGGCGCACGGCCCATCTGGGGT
>JBJHDG010000199.1:0-5258 GCA_050486425.1 Pseudomonadales bacterium
CATCCAGTCGCTGATAGATCTGGGTGACATGGTGCTGATTTTCGTCAGAGTGGGTGGAATAGTAGTTATCGTGCTGAATCAGAAAGCCTTGAAAATCCCGCTGGTGTTCCTGGCGGATACGCTCAATCAGTACCTCAGGGCTGACACCTTCCTGCTCAGCCTTGAGCATGGTGGCAGTGCCATGGGTATCATCGGCGCAGACATAGGTGCACTGGTGGCCGCACATGCGCTGGACTCTCACCCAGATGTCGGTTTGCACATGTTCCAGCAGATGGCCCAGATGAATGTCGCCATTGGCGTAGGGCAGGGCGCTGGTGACCAGGATTTTCCGATGCACGCTCATGGGAAGCCGTGGTAGCTGAGAGCCGGCGACTATACCGCGCAGCCTGGGTTTTTGCATTAATCCGGGCATGTCTATAATGCCCGCCTTTGATGACACCCGGTGCGGGAGGCTGTCGGCCATGGTGACAAGCGCAGTATTGGAAACCTTCATGGATCCCTGCCTGCAGATGCCTTGGGGCGCACTGGGTGCAGTCACTGGCCCGGATCAGGTGCAGCTGGGTTATCCGGCACTGGATCAGGTGGCGACGTTGTCTGCAGCCTTATCCCGACAGGTGGGATCGGAAGTGCAACTGGATGTGCGGTTTGCGCCGCCGGCATTGAGTGCCGACCGGGGCGTCAGCGGCGTGCGCAACCTGATCGCTGTGGCCTCGGGCAAGGGTGGTGTGGGCAAGTCCACCACCGCGGTGAATCTGGCGCTGGCGCTGGTGCGGGCCGGTGCCCGGGTGGGGTTGCTGGATGCGGACATCTATGGCCCCAGCGTGGGCATCATGCTGGGTGTTGCCGAAGGTGCCCGCCCGGAGGTGGCGCCGGATGGCAAACATTTTCTGCCGCTACGCGCCCATGGTCTGCAGGCCATGTCCATGAGTTTTCTGGTGACCAAGGACACCCCCATGGTGTGGCGGGGTCCCATGGCCTCCGGCGCCTTGCAGCAGATGTTGCAGCAGACCCTGTGGGATGACCTGGACTATCTGCTGGTGGATATGCCGCCGGGCACTGGCGATATTCAGCTCACCCTGGCGCAAAAAGCCGCCCTGGCGGGTGCTGTGATTGTCACCACGCCTCAGGATCTGGCGTTGCAGGATGCGCGCAAGGGCGTGGAAATGTTTCGCAAGGTGGCGGTGCCCGTGTTGGGTGTGGTGGAAAACATGGCGTTGTATGTATGTCCATCCTGTGGTCACAGCAGCCATATTTTTGGTGCCGGTGGTGGTGAACGAATTGCCCGGGACTATGGTTGCCCGCTGCTGGGCAGTCTGCCGCTTGAAGCCAGTATCCGGGAGCAAACCGATGCCGGTTGCCCCACGCTGGTCGCGGCGCCGGATAGCCCTGCGGCCCAGGCTTATCTGGCGGCTGCCCGGCGTCTGGCCGCCGAACTTTGGCTCCTGGCACAGCGGCAGCCGCAAGCGCCCAGCATCAGCCTGGGTTAACAATTTTTTCTTGGCACAGGAATTCTTTGCATGACTATCAAGTCGGATCGCTGGATCAAAACCATGGCACAGGAACATGGCATGATTGAGCCCTTTGAGCCGGGCCAGGTGCGGGTTGCCAACGGCGAAAAAATTATTTCCTACGGCACCTCGAGTTATGGCTATGACGTGCGCTGCGCCAATGAATTCAAGGTGTTCACCAACATCTATTCCGCCGTGGTGGATCCCAAGGCGTTTGATCCGCGCAGCTTCGTGGATATCCAGAGTGATGTCTGCATCATCCCGCCCAACTCCTTCGCACTGGCGCGCACGGTGGAATACTTCCGTATTCCGGCGGATGTGTTGACAGTCTGTCTCGGCAAGTCCACTTACGCCCGCTGCGGCATCATTGTGAATGTCACGCCGCTGGAGCCGGAATGGGAGGGGCATGTAACCCTGGAGTTTTCCAATACCACCAATCTGCCGGCCAAGATCTACGCCAACGAAGGTGTGGCGCAGATGCTGTTCTTCCAGTCAGATGAGCGCTGTGAAGTGAGCTACAAGGATCGTGGCGGCAAGTACCAGGGCCAGCGCGGCGTCACCCTGCCCAAGGCTTGATCCGCTCTGTTCGCGCCGGCTCAGCCCAAGCGGTGCGCCGGCCCCTGCCACAGCAGCAGTTCACCGCTGGTCAGCGGCACGCTGGCCGGATCCGTGGGCAGTGCCAGGATATCGCCCAGGCGCCAGGCGGTTTCTCCGGCATCGGTGAGAATTTGCAGGGCAGCATCCACGTCGGTGGCATCCACACAGACCGCAAAGCCCAGGCCGCAATTGAAGGTGCGCAGCATTTCCAGCTCCGCCACGTTGCCTGCCTGTTGCAGAAACGCGAACAAATCCGGGCGTTGCCAGCTGTTCAAGTCAATTCGGGCGGCCAGATCCGGCTGGGTAAACATCCGCGGCAGGTTTTCCAGCAGGCCTCCGCCGGTGATATGGGACATGCCATGCACAGGCAGCGCCGCCAGCAGTTGGCTGATGGCGGTGGCGTAGATGCGGGTAGGTGCCAGTAGAGCATCCAGCAGGGTGCCGGCTGGCGCCTGTTGCTGGTTTTGCAGGATGCGGTTGATCAGTGAGAAACCGTTGGAATGCGCGCCGCTGGAGGCCAAGCCAATCAATTGTTGGCCGGGTTTGATACCACTGCCATCAATAATGCGACTGCGCTCCACCACGCCAATGCAGAACCCGGCCACATCATATTCACCCTGGCCATAGAACCCGGGCATTTCCGCAGTTTCACCACCAGCCAGACCACAGCCGGCCAGTTCGCAGGCCCGGGCAATCCCGGTGATGACGGTCTCGGCCACATCCACATCCAGCTTGCCGGTGGCGTAATAATCCAGAAACAGGAAGGGTTCAGCGCCGGTGCACAGCACATCGTTGACACACATGGCCACCAGATCCTGGCCGATGCTGTCGTGGCGGTTATAGGTCAGTGCCAGTCGTAACTTGGTGCCCACGCCATCGGTGCCTGTGACCAGCACAGGCTCGCGGTACTTCTCCGGCAGCCGGGCCAGGGCGGCAAAACCACCAATACCGCCCAGCATCTCCGGGCGTTGGGTACGTTTGGCGGGGGCTTTGATGCGGCGCACCAGCTCATTGCCGGCATCAATATCGACACCCGCATCCTTATACGTCAGTTGTTCGCTCATGGTCAGCTATGCGGCGGAAACAGGGCCGGCAGTCTACCAGAGCGGGGACGCATTCTGGTGGAAATCCGTTACACTGCCCGGCCAGACTGACTGACCACCAGGGCTAGTTGTCATCGTGAGAACATTTCCTTCGCCGTCATGCACCGGCCGCCTGCTGGCACGGGTGAACTGGTTATTGCTCTGCGTGCTACTGCCGCAGGCACTGCCAGCCTTGGCCCAACCCGCAGATCCCTTTCGGATCGAAGTGGGGGTGCTGGATCAGAGCCGCGCTGAACGGCAGCAGGCCTTGGAGACCGGATTGCTGCTGGTGTTGACCCGGGTGACCGGGCTCAAGGACGTGCCCATGGTGCCCCAGGTGCGTACGGCGCTGGCGGATCCGGGGCGCCTGTTGCGGCAGAGCCTGTACCTGGCTGGGGACAATCCCAGCATCCCACTCACCTCGGCGGCCGCAGCGCGGTTACAGACACCGGCGCAGCCGGACGCGCAGGATTGGCGGCTACCCCAGCCCGCGCCGCTAAAACTGGTATTGCAGTTTGATGCGGCGGCCGTGCACCAGCTGATTCGGGAGGCGGGGCTGCCGTTATGGAGCGCCGCTCGACCAGAGGTGCTGGTACTGCTGGTGGTGGATGATGGTTTGCGCCGACGCCTGCTGCATCAACAGCAACCCCACCAGCTGCCCTATGCCATGGCCCAGCGTGCGCAGGTGCGCGGCTTGAATCTGAAACAGCCGGTGACCGATGTGGTGCGGGATGCGGACCAGCAGGTGCTGGTCTCGGTGGCCCAAGCCTGGAATCACGACTGGCCCAGCCTGCAGGCGGCGGCCGCCCAGCTGGGCCTGAACGCGGTGCTGGTGGGACGCATCAGTCCCACGCCCACTGGCGGCTGGCTCAGCGATTGGCAGTTTCGCCTCGGTGATCTGGAGCAGCGTTTTGTGCTGGAAGGCCATGATCAAACCCTGTTGGGCCGAACCGCCTTGGATACGGTGGCAGATGATCTGTTTGCCCGTTTCGCCGTTTACCCTGGTGCCCAGGGTGCGCTGCGCCTGCTGGTCAGCGCAGTACCGGATTTGACTGCCTACGGCGGCTTGATGGCCTATTTGCAGGGGCTCGCCTTTGTGGATCAGGTGGTGGTGGAGTCCGTCTACGGCGACCAGATCAGCTTGGTGCTGCACACTCAGGCCAGTGCCGAGCGATTGCTGGAGCTGCTGGCGCTGGATGGCCGCTTGCAGGCCGCGGCGGGTAGTCTACAGCTATGGCAACCCGATCTGCTCGAAATGCGCTGGCAGGGCTAGGCTGCAGATGCTGGCGTCCCACTGGAAGCAGCTGCCTAACCTGATCACCCTGGTGCGCATCCTGCTGGTGGTGCCCACAGCCTGGTACCTGTGGGCGCAGGATTATCTGGTGGCGCTGATTCTGGTGGCCATTGCCGGCGCTTCTGATGCGCTGGACGGTGCCCTGGCCCGACGCTTTGCCTGGCACAGTAAATTTGGCGCCTTTATGGATCCGTTGGCGGACAAACTGCTGGTGGGTGTGTTGTTCGTAACGCTCACCTTGCAGCAACATCTGCCGCTCTGGCTGGTAATTATCGCCCTGGGGCGGGACCTGGTGATTCTGCTGGGCGCTGGCTACTACCGCTATCTGTTTGGTGCCATTGAAATTGCGCCCAGTATGCTGAGTAAAATCAACACCAGCCTGCAGATCAGCCTGGTGATCGGTTTGGTGATTGCCTTGGCCGAGCTGCCTTATCTGAGTGTGCTGGTGGCGCTGCTGGTGGATCCGCTGTTGATCTGGCTGGTGGCTGCGTTCGGTTTGGCATCCGGGTTTGATTACGTGTGGACTTGGTCGCGGCGTGCGCTGCAGGCCCATCGCCAACGCACCCCCGACTTGTGACCTGAGTTGTGACAGCCCCGTTTCCCCATCAGCTCTGGCTGCACCTGCCGCTACCCCAAGCCATGCAGTTACACCAATTCGTGGTGGGGGAGAATCAGGAGCTGCTTGCCAAACTGGCGCAATTGGCGGCGCCCGGCAGCCAGGCGCCGGCGTTGCAGGCGTTGTATCTGCAGGGTCCGGCAGCCAGTGGCACGAGCCAT
>JBJHDG010000200.1:0-5237 GCA_050486425.1 Pseudomonadales bacterium
GCTCGGTGCTGCATACCGATGCGGGCATCCGGCTGGAAATCGGTGCCAATGTGACGGTGGGCCATAAGGTGATGCTGCACGGTTGCCAGATCGGCGATAACAGCCTGATCGGTATCAATTCGGTGATCCTGAACCGGGCCCGGATCGGCAGGAACTGCCTGATTGGTGCCAATACCCTGATTACCGAGGGCAAGGAAATCCCGGACAACTCCCTGGTGATGGGCGCGCCGGGCAAGGTGATCCGCCAGCTCACCGAGCAGCAGATCCAGGGCTTAAAGCTCAGCGCCGCCAGCTACGTGCAGAACGCCAGACGCTTTCAGGCCCAGTTGCAGCCGCAGCCGGCACCGGACCGCTGAGGGCGGGGCTTGGCATTTTCCTGATGGGCCGCTATATTGCGACTATCCACAGGCAATATCGAACGTACCCAAGTGATCATCGCTGCCCAGGCCAACCTGCTATCCCTCCTGCTGCTACTGCCGGCGTAGCCGGCTATTCTCCTTTGATCAGGGCCCAGGCCCACCCAGATTCCCGATACCCAGATGCCAGCGACAGCAGCGAGGTTGCGTCATGAGCGAGCAGCAGAGTTCCAAGCCTTTTGATCCGACAGTGGCCGGTAGCGCCGCTGGGCGGATGCCGTTTCAGAAATACCGCCCCTTTCAGCCGGTAGCGCTGCCGGATCGGCAGTGGCCCAACCGGGTGCTGACCCAGGCACCGCGCTGGTGCAGTGTGGACTTGCGCGATGGCAATCAGGCCCTGATCGATCCCATGAACGTGGCGGAAAAGCTGCGCATGTTCGAGTTGCTGGTGCAACTGGGCTTCAATGAAATCGAGGTGGGGTTTCCGGCGGCGTCCCAGCCGGATTTTGATTTTATCCGCCGCATCATCGACGAAAAACGTATCCCTGCACATGTCACCATCCAGGTGCTGTGCCAGGCCCGGCCGGAGCTGATTGAACGCACCGTGGAAGCCCTGCAGGGTGCGCCACGGGCGATCTTTCATTTGTATAACTCCACCTCCACCTTGCAGCGCAAAGTGGTGTTCAACCAGGACCGGGACGGCATCAAAAGCATCGCGGTGGGTGGCACGCGCATGGTGAAAAAAGCTGTGCAGCGTCTCACCGATACGGCGCTGACGTTTCAGTATTCGCCGGAAAGTTTTACCGGCACGGAGCTGGATTTTGCGGTGGAGGTTTGCGCGGCGGTGGCAGATACCTGGGGCGCCACACCGGCCCAGCCCATGATCATCAATCTGCCGGCCACGGTGGAGATGTCCACGCCCAATGTGTATGCGGACCAGATCGAATGGTTTATCCGCAACTTTCCCCAGCGCGATCGCATCATCGTCAGCTTGCACACCCACAATGATCGGGGCACAGGTATCGCCGCCACCGAGCTTGGCCTGCTGGCTGGTGCGCAGCGGGTGGAGGGTACTCTGTTTGGTAATGGTGAGCGGACCGGCAACTGTGATCTGGTGACCGTAGCCATGAATCTGTTTTCCCAGGGCATAGATCCGCAGCTGGATCTGCGGGATATGAAACAGATTCGGGAAACCGTGGTGGCGATTAACAAGTTGCCGGTACATGAGCGTCACCCTTATGCCGGCGATCTGGTATTTACCGCATTTTCCGGTTCACACCAGGATGCCATTCGCAAAGGCATGGCCCAGGTGGATCGGGATCATTGGGAAGTGCCTTACCTGCCCATTGATCCTGCTGATGTGGGTTCTTCCTACAAGGAAACCGTGCGTGTCAACAGCCAGTCCGGCAAGGGTGGTGTGGGTTTTATTCTGGAAGAGTTTTATGGCGTGAGTCTGCCCCGGGATCTGCTGGTGGAATTCAGCAAGGTGGTGCAGCGGCAAACCGAGGCGCTGGATCGGGAAGTGAAGCCCGACGAAATCTATCAGTTGCTGCTGGATACCTATGCCCGTGAGCAGGGACCCTATCGATTGCTGGATTACGATCTCGCCCATGGTGCAGATGAGCAGCAACGCTGCACAGCACGGATTGAAGTGTCCGAGCAGCGAATGGAGATAGCCGGTGAGGGCTCAGGCCCCATTGAAGCTTTCGTCAATGCGTTGGTGGAAGCCTTGAATGAACCGCTGAATATTCTCAACTACCACGAACATGCCATGTCCACCGGTAAGGATGCCAAGGCAATTTGCCTGCTCGCCATCGGTGATCAGGGCGGCGGCACTGTGTATGGCGTGGGTGTCAGCGCCAACACCATCACGGCGTCACTGCTGGCGATTATTTCCGCTATGAATCGGCGCTGGGCCGACAAGTAAGCCTGGTCCGGGGTATGAGGAATAATCCGGCTGGTGGCTGTTCAGTCGCCAGCCGGATTGATTTCCGATGCAGTAGCATCAAGTCGATCCGCCAGCTGCACCTTGACGTTGCTGATCATGTTGTCCTTGATCTGCAGGGTTTCCAACAGATAAGGCCCGATGCGCACGCAGAGGTTGGATTCGGGAATAAATTCCAGATATTCCAGAATCAAGCCGTTCAGGGTCCGTGGCCCGCTCACCGGCAATTCCCAGCCCAGGGTGCGATTTAAATCCCGCAACAGCGCGGTGCCATCAATATAGAATGAGCCATCGGCCTGTGGATGTACTTCCGGCAGGCTGGCGGCGAAGTCGGTGGTGAAGTCGCCGACAATTTCTTCCAGGATATCTTCCAGTGTTACCAGGCCCTGAATGTCGCCATATTCATCCACCACCAGGGCGATGCGGCGTTTGGCTTTTTGGAAGTTGAAGAGCTGGGTGTGCAGAGGGATGCCTTCGGGTACGAAGTAAGGCTCCCGGGTTTGCTCCAGCAGTTCTGCCTTGGTGAGGGTGCCTTGCTGAATAAAGCGCGCGGCCCGGCGCAGATGCAGGATGCCAACCACCTCATTGATATTGTCTTTGTACACCGGCAGTCGGGTGTGTTGGCTGTTGGCAATCAGGTCGATGATGTCGTTGATGTTGTCGTCGATATCGATGCCGACAATTTCGTTGCGCGGCACCATGATGTCATCCACGGTGACCTTTTCCAGATCCACAATGCCCAACAACATGTTCTGCCGTCGGCGCGGAATATGCGCGCCTTCCCGTAGCAGGGTGCGCAGCTCATCCATGCTCAGATAATCATCGGTTTGGGTCTGGCCAGTCTTGGCAAAGGGTTTTACCAACAGGTTGCTGATGCTGTTGGTGGCCACCACAAAGGGGTAGAGCAACTTCAGCAGGGGTACCAGCAGCAGAGAGGAGGGGAACGCGATCCGTTCCGGGCGCGCTGCCGCAATGCTCTTGGGCGCCACTTCCGCAAAGATCAAAAACACCAGGGTGATGATAAAGGGCGCCAGGGCCACGCCGGTGTCACCAAAGAGCTTCAGGCCGATCACCGCAGCCAGAGTGGCGGCAATATTGTTCACCAGGTTGTTGCCGATCAGGATGACGCCCAGCAGGCGGTCCGGGCGTTGCAACAGCCGCTGTACCCGGCGCGCACCGCTATCGCCCTCATTGGCCAGGTGCCGCAGGCGATAACGGTTGATGGCCATCATGGCGGTTTCGCTGCCTGAAAAATAAGCCGACAGCAAAATCAGAATCAGGACGGCGGCAAACAGCAGGCTGGTGGCAAGTTCGGTCAGTGCCATGGCGGATGTTTGGGCCTCTAGGCCAGCAGAATCTCAATGACGAATTTGCTGCCGAAATAGGCCAGCGCGAGAAACGCAAAACCAGTTAAGGTCCAGCGTCGGGCCATGCGGCCGCGCCAGCCCAGCCAGTGGTGGCCGGCCAGCAATGCCGCAAAGATCAGCCAGGCCACCAGGGCAAAGAAGCTGTGGTGGGCAACACGTTGGCCGAACAGATCGGTGAGAAACACAAAACCGCTGACAATAGCGCCGGTCAACAGGAAAAAGCCCGCCCAGAGCAACTGAAACAGCAAGCGCTCCATGCTCAGCAAAGGGGGCAACAGACGCAACAACACAAACCGGCTATGGGTTTTCAGGCCTTGCTCCTGCCACCAAAGTGCCAGTGCCGTGGTGGCCGCCATGGCCAGCACCGTATAGCCGGACAGTGCCAGCAGGGCATGGGTGATCAGACCGGGGCTGAGGGCGGCAGCGGCATGGGTCGCGCCGCTGCTGAACTGGGCAGCCAGTACCGTCAGTGCCGCCAGCGGCAGCATCAGCACGAACAACCCATCCAAGGTTTGCCAGGCGCTGGCCAGCGCTACCAGCAGCACCATCACCAGGGCAATCAGTGCGGCAATGGGCAGCAAACCCAGATCGATGCCCTGGGGCTGCAACATCACCAGCCGCAGGCTCAGTGCATGCAGCAGCAGCGCTGGCACCAGCAGCGACCAAAGCACAGCACGCCTTGAGGGCTGGTGGGTACGAAAGGCGTTGAGTTGATAGAGGGCGCCGAGCAGATACAGAAAGCTGGCGCTGACCCCAACAAGGGTGGAAACCATGGCGTGTGCCGGTTGCTCTGGCTAGTTGCTTGCACGGCAGTTTGACAGCTTCCAACCGAATTTCAATGACCAGACTGCTACCGGCGGAATTGGCTATACTGCGCGCCTTGTTGTGAGGTGACCCATGTTTGAGAACCTGTCTGAACGCCTTGGCCGTACCTTGCGTGCCGTCAGCGGCAAGAGCCGGCTGACTGATGACAACATCAGTGATGCCTTGCGCGAAGTGCGCATGGCGCTGCTGGAAGCGGATGTGGCGCTGCCAGTGGTGAAGGATTTTGTGGAGCATGTGCGGCAGCAGGCGCTGGGCCAGCAGATCAGCGCACACCTGAACGCCGGCGAAGCCTTTATCAAGATCGTGCACCAGGAGCTGGTGCAACTGATGGGTGCGGCCAACGACGGCCTGAATCTGGCGGTGAAGCCGCCGGCGGTGATCCTGATGGCGGGCCTGCAGGGTGCGGGTAAAACCACGGCCACCGCCAAGCTTGCCCGTTACCTGATCGAACGTGAGCGCAAGCGGGTGGGCGTGGTGAGTGCCGACGTTTATCGTCCGGCGGCCATCGAGCAATTGCAGACCCTGGCCACGGAAGTGGGCGCCGTCTGTATTGCCAGTAGCCCGGAGCAGCAGCCCCTGGCCATTGCCCAGCAGGCGCTGACCCAGGCCCGCAACCAGATGCTGGATGTGCTGATTCTGGATACCGCCGGGCGCCTGGCCATAGACGCCGAGATGATGGCCGAAATCAAGGCCCTGCATGCGGCCGTCAACCCCGCCGAAACCCTGTTCGTGGTGGATGCCATG
>JBJHDG010000201.1:0-5221 GCA_050486425.1 Pseudomonadales bacterium
CTATTTCGTTGTCGCCCACTTCCACTATGTGTTGGTGCCTGGTGCCCTGTTCTCGCTGTTTGCGGCGGCCTATTACTGGTTGCCCAAATGGACTGGTTACATGTACGACGAAGCCCTGGGCAAAGTGCACTTTTGGGTGAGCTTTATTGGTGTGAACATCACCTTCTTCCCGCAGCACTTTATTGGCCTGGCGGGTATGCCGCGGCGGATTCCGGATTATCCCTTGCAGTTTGCCGATCTGAACATGATCTCCAGCGTGGGTGCTTTTATCTTCGGCTTCTCCCAGCTGTTGTTCCTGTTTATCGTGATCAAGGCGGTACGCGGCGGCAGGCCGGCTACTGCCCAGGTGTGGGAAGGTGCGCATGGTCTGGAATGGACCGTGCCTTCGCCCGCGCCCTACCATACTTTCACCCAGCCGCCGAAAGTGGCTGACGCGGATATGCACGGCTGACGGTGAGCGTTGGGAGCAGAGCATGAGCGACGGCCAAGAGCCCATGATGAGCATGTCGAAGCTGATCACCCTGTTGTGTGGGTTGGTGTTGGCGATGTTTGCCTTCGGCTGGGCCATGATTCCACTGTATAACCTGATTTGTGAGATTACTGGCCTGGGTGGGCGTACCGGCGGTGCTTATACCTATGATCCGGCGCAGTTGACACCAGATACCAGCCGCTTGGTGCGGGTTAATTTTTTGGCCAACACCAATGACGGCATGGTGTGGGAGTTTGTTGCGGAAACACCCAGCATGCGTGTGCATCCAGGGGAAGTGCGGGAAGTGAATTTCCGGGTCCGCAATCCCAGCAACCGCACCATGGTGGGTCAGGCGATTCCGTCTTTGGTACCCATCAGAGTGACTGAGCACTTTCACAAAACCGAGTGTTTTTGCTTTCAGCATCAGGCGCTGGGGCCGGGCGAAGAAATGTTGATGCCGCTGCGTTTTATTGTGGATCCGAACCTGCCGGCCAATGTGGATTCGATTTCTCTCTCTTACGCACTGTTTGATATTACTGATATGGCCATGCGCTAAAGCGCAAGGTCGAGCCTTTAAACTGGAGCAATAACAGAAATGGCGAACCAATCTGCGGCAGACAACCACTCTGTCTATTATGTGCCCCATAGCAGCTGGTACCCATTGGGGCTGGCATTTGGCGCCTTCCTGCTGGTGGTGGGCATCGCGAACTGGCTCAACGCCGTCAAGGCCAACGAGAGCCCGACGCTGTTGGTGTTCTTTGCTGGCGCCATCATTACCATCCTGGTGCTGTCCGCCTGGTTTGCCAAGGTTATTGAAGAGAACCAGGCCGGCTTGCCCAATGCGCAGGTCAAGCGCTCCTATGTCTGGGGCATGAGCTGGTTCATATTCTCGGAAGTCATGTTCTTCGCGGCGTTCTTCGGCGCGCTGTTTTATATCCGTGTGTTTGTTATGGCCTGGTTGGGCGGTGAGGGCGACAAGGGCATCACGGGTGATTACCTGTTCCCTGGCTTTGATGGCACCTGGCCGCCGCTGGAAAATCCGGATCCGGCTAAGTTCCCGGGCCCGCAGCAGAGTATGGCGGCGCCGCCACTGACCCAATGGGGCAGTTACCTGCCGTTCTGGAACACGGCGATCCTGCTCGCCTCCAGTGTCACCCTGCATTGGGCACACAGCGCCATCAAGGTCAACAACCGCGCCCGACTGAAGCTTTGGCTGGGTATTACCGTGTTGCTGGGTATTATCTTTTTGGGTTTGCAGGCTGAAGAGTACATCATTGCCTATCGCGACATGGGCCTGACTCTGGATTCCGGTATCTATGGCTCCACCTTCTTCATGCTCACCGGATTCCATGGATTCCACGTTACCCTGGGCACCATTATTCTGATTGTGCAGCTGTGGCGGGTATTCAAAGGCCATTTCACGCCGGATGACAATTTTGGCTTTGAGGCAGCGGCTTGGTACTGGCACTTTGTTGATGTGGTTTGGGTGTGTCTGTTTATCTTTGTGTACGTCATCTAGGGCGGATAATGCCGCAAGCGTGACGCAACAGGGGTGGTGCGAACCACCCCTGTTTGTTTTTGGGTACGGATGCTGAATGTGCGAGACGTGAACGGCTAGCGGTTATGCCAAGGTGCGGACAGTTCCAACTGGCCCGTATACAGGCCATAGAAGACCGTACCCAGCAGCAGTGTCGCCAGTCCTACCCGCAGGCCCAGGGCATACAGCAGACGTTTGGACTGGGGCAGATGGGTATCCTTGAACAGAAAGCCCAGGCCACTGAACAAACTCAGCAGCACGGCAATGAGCAGGACGATGATGACTGCTTTCAACAAAACGGACACTCCCTGTCGGTGCAACCGGCACTCTAATTGATCCAGCACCATGAAGTCAGCTGCTAATCCATTGCGCGCAAGGCGCTGGCACCCTGGCTGGCGCATGAGCCTGCTGTCCAGCCTGCTGCTGGTGCTGCTGCTGGGCCTGGGCAGCTGGCAGGTGCAGCGCGCACAGCTCAAGCAGCACTGGGAAGAAGCCTGGCTGGCCAGCATGGGGGCCCTGGCCATTGATGAAGCTCAGTTGCTGGCTTTGGCCCCACAGGCGCCACCAGCCTTTACTCGCATCCGCTTGCAGGGCAGTTATGATGCGCAGCGGCAGTTTTTTCTGGATAACCGTACCCGGGCCGGTCGTCCCGGCTACCAGGTGGTGACACCCTTTCACAGCGATGCCGGTCATCTGTATTTGTTGCAACGCGGTTGGGTGGCGGCGCCTGCGGATCGGGCCGAATTGCCGCTGGTGACCACGCCCACAGAGCCGCTGACACTGGTGGCAGTGTTCTGGCCGCATTCGGGCGAGCTGCCGGTATTGGGTGCTGATCACTGGGGGCCCGACTGGCCGAAGCGGGTGCAACGCCTGGATGTGCAGCGGTTGTATGCCGCTTTGCAGGCCGAGGTGCCGCCTGCCGGCTGGCTGCTGCAACTGGAACCCGGCCAGCCCGGCCAGCTGGACGGGGAGCACCCGCAGCGGGATTTTGGTGCCGCCCGGCATCGTGGTTACGCCTGGCAGTGGTTCAGCATGGCGCTGGTACTGGCGCTGGCATTTGTTATATGGGGGTTTCGTCGTGATCCAGCCGCCAACTGAACGGGCAACCGAGTCCTCGCCACAGGGTCAGTCGCGCTGGCGCAACCGGCTGCCGGTGCTGGCCATCTTCGTGATCGGGTTTATGCCCATCCTGTTGTCTTATGGCTTGTACCTGAGCCTAAGCGGCGGCACTCCCTGGGGTACGGTGAATCAGGGGCAATTCTTGCAGCCACCAGTGCCGGAAGCCGCGTTGGCGCTGCGGGATCCGGATGGCGCCCCCCTGACCCTGGCCAGCGCCGGCCATTGGGTGCTGGTGTTGGCGGCGGCGGCCGATTGCGATGCTGACTGCGCTCAGGCCCTGCACATGCTGCGCCAGCTGCATGTGTTGCTGAACCGGGACGCGCGCCGGGTGCAGCGCGCCCTGGTACTGCAGACACCAGTGGCGGCAGCGCGCTGGCAGCAGTGGCAGGAAACCTACCCGGCATTGACCCTGGCCTGGGCGGCAGCGCCGGAGGCGGTACAGTTGCTGCCCCCCGGCGCCTATGTCCTGGATCCGCATGGCCAGCTGATTCTGGGTTACAGTTATGCCCAGGTGGGGGATCCGCTGCTGGATGACATCAAACGCCTGCTGAAGTCCTCAGCGGGAAATTAGCTCGGAGGCCCGGCTGCGCCAGCTGCCTGATAGAATGCGGCGCAACCCGGCAGGGAACCAATGACCATGACAGACACTTCTCTGATTGCCAAAACCCAGGAGCGGCCCGGTTGGCGTGATTTTTTGGAGCTGTGCAAGCCCAGGGTGGTGCTGCTGATGCTGCTCTGCGCTCTGGTCGGCATGCTGCTGGCCTCGCCGGGCCTGGTGCCGCTAAGCCTGATGCTGGTGACTATCACCGGCATTGCGCTGATGGCGGGTTCTGCTGCCACCATCAACCACATAGCCGACGCCACCATCGACGCGCGCATGGCCCGTACCCAAAACCGGCCCATTGCCACCGGTCGGGTCAATGCCTTGCAGGGCATCAGTTTCGCCGCCCTGATTGGGGTGCTGGGTTTCGTACTTCTGTTCGTCTGGGTAAACCCCCTCACGGCTTGGCTGAATCTGGCGTCCTGGGCCGGCTATGGCCTGGTCTACACCCTGTTTTTGAAACGCGCCACGCCTCAGAACATCGTCATTGGCGGATTGTTTGGTGCGGCGCCGCCACTGTTCGGCTGGACCGCGGTGACCAACAGCATAGATCCCGGCGGTTTGCTGCTGGTGCTGATTATTTTTGCCTGGACACCGCCGCACTTCTGGGCCCTGGCCCTGGAACGCAAGGAAGAATACCGGGAAGTGAATATCCCCATGCTGCCGGTAACCCATGGTGACGCCTACACCCGCTGGCACATTCTGTTTTATACGCTGATTCTGGTGGCGATCAGCCTGCTGCCCTTTGCCATTGGCATGAGTGGCTTGATCTATCTGGCGGGTGCCACCGGGCTGGGTGCGGGCTTTATCTATTGGGCCTTGGTGCTGCTGCGTAACAAAAACCCGGCCGCGCCCATGGAAACCTTCAAGTATTCCATCATCTATTTGATGGCGTTGTTTCTGTTGCTGTTGGCAGATCATTATCTGCGCGTCGATCTGACCGCGGGCAGCTTGACCTTCACACCGCTTTTGTAGGCGCCAGGTTCTCAGTCAGGAAGTTTTCATGTCCAGTTTGCGTATAACAGTATCGGCGTGCGCGGCCGTGGTGGCGTTGGTATTTGGCCTCACTTTTTACCATAACACCCGGGAGCCAGCCCTGAGTGTGGACGAGATGCGCAAGCGGGGCGTGTATGTGCTGCCCACACCGCGCGCACTGGGCGAATTTTCACTGCGCAATCATGAGGGTGGCGCGTTCACCAACGCGGATCTGGAAGGGCGCTGGCATTTTGTGTATTTCGGCTTCACCCATTGTCCGGATATCTGCCCGGTTTCCATGTCGATACTGGCTCGGGTGGAACAACAGCTGGCCACGCGACCAGAGTTGCAGCAGCAATTTCACGGCATCCTGGTGACGGTGGATCCGGAGCGGGATACACCTGAGGTCCTGGGCACCTACGTGCAGGCGTTTTCGCCCAATTTCACCGGTGTGTCAGGGACGCGGGAGGAAATCGCCGAACTGGCACGGCAACTGAATGTGGCATTTGCCAAGGTGCCG
>JBJHDG010000202.1:0-5205 GCA_050486425.1 Pseudomonadales bacterium
GGTATAGGCGTTGGGCAGCCACACATGCAAGGGAAACAGCGCCGCTTTCAGTGCCAGCCCCACGGTAATAAAGCCGGCGGCCACCATCAGTGGCTTGGTGGCACTGACATCGGCCAGGCGCACTGCCATATCGGCCAGGTTCAGGGTGCCGGTCATCATGTACAGCATGCCCACACCGATGAGATAAAAGCTGGCGCCGATGGTGCCCATGACGATGTAGGTGAACACAGCAGAAAGCGCGCGCCTGTCCTTGCCGGCCGCCACCAGGATGTAGGTGGCCAGGGAAGAAATTTCCATGAACACGAAAATATTGAAGGCATCGCCCGCGACCAGAATGCCCAGCAGGGCGCCTAAGGTGAGCAGCCAGACGGCATAAAACAGCGGTTGCCGGATACGTTGGATCTGCGCCGCCATGGGTAGGCGAGCGGCCAACAGGGCAAGGCTGGAGGCGCCGGTGACAATGAGCAACAACAGGGCGCTGAAGGCATCGATGTGCAGGGCAATGCCCATGGGGGCGTCCCAGCCACCCATGGCGTAGCTGAGCGCCGGTTGCACCTGCAATTGCTGGTAAATGGCCACCGCCATGGCGAAACAAAGCAGGCTGGTGGCGGTGCAGGCCGCCCAGGCCAGATGTTTGGCGCGCATCATGGCCACCAGGGGCACGGCCAGCAGCGGCACAATCACCTGTAGGGCTGGCAAGTGCGCCAATATGGGATCGTCGCTCAGCACCATTTAGCTCTGATAGTCATCCATTTTGCGGATTTCACTTTCTTCAATGGTGCCGTACTCCTCCTTGATGCGCACAATCACCGCCAGCCCCAAGGCAGTCGTGGCAATACCCACCACAATGGCGGTGAGAATCAGCACCTGGGGCAGGGGGTTGGCATATACCTGGTTGGCCAAATCTGTACTGCGAATAATGGGCGCAGTGCCGCCATCGATTTTGTCCATGCTCACATAGAACAGGAACACGGCGCTTTGAAAGATGGACAGGCCGATGAGCTTCTTGATCAGGTTGCTTTTGTGTACCACGGCAAACAGCCCGGTCATGAGCAGGATGACGAAGACCCAGTGGTTGAAATGGCCGAGTATTTCCATCATCAGTGCTGTTCCCGTGCCACGAAGGCGTGATAGATGCAGAGCATCACGCCGGTCACCGTCATGCCCACGCCGAGCTCAATCAGCCAGATGCCCAGGTGCTGACCCTTCACGGGATCCGTCGCCAGTACCGAGTAGTCGAGGAAATTGCCGCCCAGCAGCATGGCGGCAACACCCACGCCGCCGTACAGCAGCACACCGCCCAGCCCCAGTGCGTAGAGGACGTTGGGCGGAATCAGCAGCAGTGAGGGCCGTTCACCTTCGATCAGGCCATACAGAATCACACCGGCCGCCAGCAGGGCGCCGGCCTGAAAGCCACCGCCGGGTCCGAAGTCGCCGTGAAATTGCACGTAAAAAGCAAACAGCAAGATAAAGGGCGCCAGCAGTTTGCCGATCACCTGGGGGATCTGATGGCCGCGCAAATGTTTGCTGTAGTCGGTGAGCTTGTGCGGGTTGGGCAGCAAATCATTGCGACCGGCGCTGAGCAGGAACAGCACGCCGATACCGGCAGTGAGTATCACCAGCACTTCACCAAAGGTGTCATAGCCACGAAAGCTGGCCAGCACGGCGGTAACCACATTGGGCACATCAATCAGCACCGGTGTTTGTTCCAGATACCAGGGCGCCACATGTTGATGCACAGGGGCATCCGGATCGCCCAGGCGTGGATGGTCGGTGGTGGAATACAGCAAAGCGCCCAGTGCCAGCACCATGATGCTGATGCTGAGCCAGCGGTACTTGGGACGAATCTTCTGTTCGGTTTCAGCGGTGAGTGCCAGGGCGCTGAGCATGAGGACAGTGGCAATGCCAGCGCCGATGGCCGCTTCGGTAAGCGCAACATCTGCTGCATCCAGCAAAAACAACGTAGCGGCCATCAGCAGGCTGAAAATGGCGCTGAGCATCACCGCCACGAACAGATTGCGTTCCCGCACAATGGCCACAGCGGTGAACACCATCAGTGCCAGCAGGAATACGCCGAACATCAGCACCATGGCGTCAATCTCCCGCTTTGCGTGTGCCGGTGTACACAGTGGCACGGGGTGGTTTGCCGGAAACCTGGGCGGCGCTGGTGAGTGCATAAGCGCCGGTGGGACTGGTCAGAATCAGAAACAACAGGATGGCCAGGAGTTTGCCGGTAGTGAGGGAAACACCGGTTTGCACCATGATGCCGCTCAGCACCAGCAGCGGCCCCAGAATTTCCGTGACGCTGGCGGAGTGGATGCGGGTGTAAAGATCCGGCATGCGCAGTACACCGATGCCGCCCACCAACACAAACAGGCTGCCGCCCAGCACCAGGGCCCAGCTCAGCAGATCCAGTGCCTGCGCCAGGCTCATTGCGGGGGTTCCTCGAGCTGTTTCTGGCCGGTGTCGATCTGTGAATGGGGAATGGGGCCGGTATGGGATTCAGTGGCGGCGCGTTGCACTCGGCTCTGGAAAAACTCCAGCACTGCCAGCACGCCGATAAAGTTGATCAGCGCATAGGTGAGTGCCAGATCCAGAAAGTCGGGGCGGTCAGAAAGAAATGCTATCAGGCTCAGCAGCACCACGGTTTTGGTACCAAACATGTTTGCCGCCAGAATGCGATCGTACACACTGGGCCCTAGCAGGGCACGGATCAGCACCAAACCCATGGTGACCAGAATGGCGATGGCGGCGGCGATATACATCAGCGCTCCGGTGCCTGTGGGGTGCTGGTATCCGGGATCTTCTCGTAGTCATGCATCAGATCCTGAATATGGCGCTTCAGATCACCGCGTAGCAGGCTGTTGGCGGTGTGCGCGGTGAGGCAGTGCACGTACAGTGTGCTGCCATCAATGGCCAGGGTCACGGTGCCTGGCGTCAAGGTGATGGAATTGCCGAAGATGGCAATGCCCACCGGGCTCAGCGGCCGTGCGTCCACGGTAACCAGTTTCGGTCGAACCCGTAATCTGGGGCTGAGTACGATCCGGGTGACCTCCAGATTCGACAGCACCAGTTGCCAGAACAGCCAGAGCCAATATCTGGGTAGGCGATGCAGGATGTGCAACGAGAAAACGTCCTCGGAAAAGAATCCCATGCGCCAGGCCAGTATCAGCACCAGCAGGCAGCACAGGACACCGGTGATCAGCAGCTGGGTGGTGAAAATGCCTGACCACAGCAGCCAGGTCGCTGCAAGGCAAAGCAACAGAATCAGCTGACGCATCCGGCGGGTCTCCAGGCGGGCGGCGCAATACTAAGGGCAAGCCAGATTTTCGGGAATAGTCTAACTTAATCACCCGGCTGAAAATGGGTAATTTCCGCAGCCGGCTGTTGCCGCCAGCGCCACCCTACCCATAAAGAGGTATCCATTATGACTGTTTATTGCCGGGGCCGTTACGATCCTTGCTTGCCGTAACCGGCAACGCAACAATATGTCATCACAGGCGATTGTCGTGTGGAAATCTTATGATCGAGCTGGCAGTCAACGGTCAATTGCATCACCTGGCGTTGGCCCCGGAAGTCCCCCTGCTGTTTGCGCTGCGTAATCACCTGGGTCTGTACGGTGCCAAGCTGGGTTGCGGCTTGGAGCAGTGCGGCAGTTGCAAGGTGTTGGTGGATGGCGTACCGGCCTTTAGTTGCAACACGCCGGTGGGTGCCCTGGCAGGTAAGCAAATTCAAACCCTGGAAGGCCTGGCCACAGGCCAGGCATTGAATCCGGTGCAGCAGGCGTTGCTGGCACGGAATGCCGCGCAATGCGGTTACTGCATCGGCGGCATTGTGATCAGCGCCACGGCCTTGTTTGCCGACAACCCCACCGCTTCCGATAGCGATATTCGTGCGGCGCTCAAGGATCATTTGTGCCGCTGCGGTGCGCAGCCTCGCATCCTGGCCGCACTCAATGATCTGGCTCAGACCTATGGGCGGGTGGAGGCCAAGCAGGATGACTGAATCCCAGGCGCTGCCAGCCAATCTGCGCCGCAATCCGGGGTTGGATCAGTGGGTGCGCATCAACGCCGATGGCAGTATCGGCATTGGCACCGGCAAGGTGGAGCTGGGGCAAGGCATACTCACTGCCCTGGTGCTGATTGCTGCGGACGAGCTGGACGTCCATCCCAGCCGTATCCGGCTGCTCCCCACCAACAGCCGCCTGGCACCCAATGAGATGCTCACTGCCGGCTCCAAATCCGTGGAGGATGGTGGTGCGGCGTTGCGCCAGGCCTGCGCCCAGGTGCGCCTTATCCTGTTGGCCCAGGCGGCGGAACGGCTGGGGGTGCCGGCGCAGCAGTTGCAGGTCAGTGATGGCCTGATCAGTGGGCCGGGCGCCAATCGCAGCCTGAGTTATTGGGAGCTGCAGGGTGGGCGGCGGCTGCACCTGGAGGCCGGCGCGCCGGTGGCGGAAAAACCGGCCAGCGCCTATGTCTGGGTGGGTAAGGGCATGACGCGCCTGGATCTGCCCGGAAAACTGCGGGGCGCCCCCATGTTTCTGCAGGATTTGGCGCCACCGGGCTTGCTGCATGGCCGGGTGCTGCGACCGCCTGGTTATCACCACCGCTTGCTCGGCCTGGATGCGGATACGCTGCGGGCGGATCCCCGTTTGCACAGTTTGGTGCAGGACGGCAGCTTTGTCGGCCTGGTGGCAGCCACCGAAGAAGCGGCCCTGGCACTGCTGCACAAGGCGGCGGGGCTGGCCCGCTGGCAGTCCCAGGGCGAGCTGGTGGGGCAGGATGTCAAAGCCTACCTGGCCAGTGCGCCGGTCCAGTCCCTGCCCCTGGTGGATGGCGTGCCCCGGCCAGTCCCCGTGCCCGCCTGGCAGCCGCCGGCGGACTGCCGGCAGCTGCAAGCCAGCTACTACCGACCTTATCTGATGCATGCCGCCTTGGCGCCCTCGGCCGCCATGGCCTGGTGGCAGGATGGCCGGCTGCGGGTGTGGAGCCACAGTCAGGGCGTTCACCTGCTGCATGGGGTGCTGGCGCGCCTGTTTGAGTTGCAACCCGAGCAGGTGGAAGTGGTGCATGTGCAGGGTGCGGGCAGCTTTGGCCATAACGGTGCGGATGATGCGGCCCTGGATGCAGTACTTTGCGCCCGGGCCGTGCCCGGACGGCCGGTGCTGGTGAAGTGGACCCGGCAGCAGGAGCATCAGTGGGAACC
>JBJHDG010000203.1:0-5187 GCA_050486425.1 Pseudomonadales bacterium
GAACAAGCGCGCCAGCTTCGATTACCAGCTGGAGAGCCGCTTTGAATGCGGTTTGGCCCTGGAGGGCTGGGAAGTCAAAAGCCTGCGCGCCGGCAAGGCCCAGCTCATCGACAGCTATGTGCTGATCAAGGATGGCGAGGCCTTCCTGCTGGGTGCGCAGATCATGCCGTTGAACACAGCCTCCACCCATGTGATTGCCGATCCCCAGCGCACCCGCAAACTGCTGCTGCACAAGCGCGAGATTCAGCAGATCGCGGCCGCCACCCAACAGAAAGGCTATGCCTGTGTGGCCACCGCGCTGTACTGGAAAGGCAATCGGGTAAAATGCGAAATCGCGCTGGGCAAGGGCAAGAAGGCCCATGACAAGCGCGCCACCAGCAAGGACCGGGATTGGCAGCGGGAAAAGGGGCGACTGATGAAACATGCGGCCAAGGATTAATGGGGTTAGGCAAAGATGAACCAGCGACTACTGGCAACAGCGCTTATCAGCCTCTTAGCGCTGACCGGCCTGCTCAGCGGCTGCAAGGACAGCAAGCAGGACAAAACCCCACCTGTACTGCGCAATCTGGTGGTGGACATCGGTGTGCAGGGCGGCGTCCCCGCCGGCGACTTCATCCCCTCGGCCACCCACAAGCACTTCCTGGAATTCGGCGCCATCGTGCTGGATGGCGAGGGCCAACCCAAAGCCTTGCCCACCTTCGAGTATCGGGTGGCGGAAAGCGCCGAGGTACGCTCACCGCTGGATGGTGTGGTGACCCGCGTGCACTTCCAGGCCGACAGCAACGACTATGTGATCTGGATCCGCCCGAAGAAAAATTCCCGCTGGCTGGTGGAGATCGACCATGTGCGTGACGTGCAAATCGCCCAAGGCGATAACGTCAGTGCCGGCCAGATCCTGGGCACGCCCGGCACCTGGGGTGGCGGTCTGGGCCGGGTGGAACTCATGGTGAACAATGGCGACACCCATGTCTGCCCGTTCAATGTCTTCGACCCAACACTGATCGATGATTACCGGGCCCGGGTCACGGCCCTGATGACAGCCCTGGATGCCGCCAATACCACGGGCACGCCCTTCTATGATCAGGGCGCCATGCTGGAGCCCGGTTGCCTGGCCCTCACCCTGGAAAGTAACTAGTCACCGCGGCCCACCACGTACCACCTGTTAATCCCCGCATATCCCCTTAGGGCGGATTGCGCCTGGCTTCGCGTTTAATCAGCATCACCCTTGGCAGGGCAGTTCATACCTGGGGAAGTGGGTTCGGCGCCGACGCAAGGAGGGTGATTCCAGTGAGCAAAGAGCGCAGCACAACCAAACTGATCATGGCGCTGTGTAGCGTGCTGATCCTGGGGATTGCCGGCTGTACCGGCGATGATGGCGCACGCGGCCCTGCAGGCACGGCCGGGCCGCCAGGTACACCAGGCGGCGGTGGCACACCCGGCACTGACGGCTCACCGGGCACATTGGGGCAACTGCGCCCCACAGTCACGGTGACCGATGCTTATATAGGCCCGGACAACCGCCCGGTGGTGGAATTTGAAGTGGAAACCATCACGCCCTGGGGCAGTTTTGCGTGGGCACCACCACCCGCCAGCGTGGAGTTCACCATTGCCCGCCTGGTACCCATCGGCGGCGCCTACCACAGTTGGCAGAGCTATCTCACCTCCGCTTCCGGCAACAACACGCCCCAGCCTGGTTTGCTCCAGGCCTCACAGGTGCGGGGTAATCATGCTCAGGGCACCTGGGAAGCGCTGGGCGGCAATGCTTATCGCTATACCCTGCCCGTGAATGTCACCCAAATCCCGAGCCACTATTCGGCACCCGGCAGCGGTTTCACGGTGGATGACTGGCCCGCCTATAGTCCGGCGGATACGCATCGGGTGGTGGTGCTGTTGCGTCCCGGCAGCACCTGGGATGCCGCCTATCACTTTCTGGATTTCGTACCCACCGGCGACGCGCCGGCGCTGAAACGTTCCGTGGCCACGGCCTCCTGCAACGGTTGCCACGACAACCTCAGCGCCCACGGCAATAACCGCATCGGCGTGGAAACCTGCAGCAACTGCCACAACCAGTTCACCCTGGGCGGCTATACCGGACAACCGGTGGACCTTGCCTATCTCGGGCACGAACTGCACAGCGCCGGCGGCATTGCCCAGACCGAACAATTCCTGCGGCCCCGCTGGACTGGCGTGGGCTTTCCCCGGGACATCCGCACCTGCGAGAGCTGCCACAATCCGACGGCAGCACCCGGTGCGGAGCTGGTATATGCCCAGGCCAGCGTCGAGGCCTGTGCCTCCTGTCACGACAATGACGCTGGTCATCTCTCACCCCGGGCCCGGGGTTTCTATCCAGGTGATGCGCATTGGAAAAATCCGGCCACCACCTGCACCGGCTGTCACAACGCCACCCATGCCACCCACTCCGTGGCCATCATGCACCAGGATCCGGCGCGGCAATTTGCCCGGGATGGTGATTTGCATTACCAGATCGAAGCCATGGACCTGGTGGGCAGCAACCTGACCGTCGACTGGCGCCTGCTGCACGCGGGCAATCCGGTCGTGGCTGGCGTGGACGGCTGGGGCATGACTGCCACCCTGCGCATTGGCTGGCTGGATGATGGCGGTGACTTCAGCCATTCCAATCCCAGTTCAACGCGGCCGGGCGCACCGCTGGAAATCGGCATTGCCGCCAGCATCACCGCTGGCACCACCACCCAAACCGGGGGGCTCTACACCACCGAGGTGGATCTCTCTAGCGCAGGCTTCAGCGACAACCTGGTCGCCACCCTGGGCGGCAACGTGAGTGCCACCGGCTTTGCGCAACTGGTGGCCGCCAATGGCATCTTCCATCTCACCGAAAACCGTCGCCAGATCGTTTCCTTGGCTCAGTGCAGCACTTGTCATGAAGATCGCCACAGCGTCTTCAACAAACATGGCGGAGCACGCCACAACGACCCGCGCCAGTGCGTGATGTGCCACAACAACAACAGCACGGATGCAGCGCGGCGCTTTGCCGTGGGTCGGGTCAATCCGCCGGTGGGTGATATCGCCGTGGAAGCGCCCACCAACTTCATGGTGATGATCCACAGCATCCATGGCGCCAAACCCGATTATGCGCTGCCAGGGAACGGCCTTACGGCCTGGTCAACCTGGGGTGACCTGCGGTATCCGGCGCAACTGGCCAACTGCAGCCAGTGTCATGTGGGCGACAGTTACCGCTTGGATAACCTTGGCCCCAGGGGCACCACCATCGACAGTCTGGCCGGCACCGAGAACCCCTTTGCCGTGGATCTGCACTTGAAGACCACCGCCGCCACGGCGGCCTGCGGTTCCTGTCACGATGACCGGCCGGCACGGGAACACATGCGGCTCATGGGCGGCAACCTGAGCATCAGCCAGACAGACATAGACGCCACGGTGTATGAAACCTGTAGCACCTGCCACGGTGCCGGGCGCAGCGCAGATGTAAGACTGGTACACGGGCTCTAACTGGCTAATAGGGGGGCTTATGCCCGGATCATGGTTTTGCATGCGGTTCCTGGCAGTCAGTGCACCGTTAGCGTTGGCCTTGGCGTTCGGGCCGGTTGCCTTGGCACAACAGGAGGCGGCACAGGCGCCACTGCAACCCTTCAGTCCTGGCGGCGCCGACACCTGTCTGCGCTGTCACGACGAAGGCACTTACTATCCCGTGGTGGATATGTTCAAGACGCCCCATGGCGTGCTGAGCGATCCCGCCACACCCTTTGCCAATGCCCAGTGTGAGGCCTGTCATGCCCCTGGTGGTGATCACGGGCGGCGCATCCGCGCCGGCGAAACCCGGCCGCCGCTGCCGGCCTTTGGCCGCAACAGCATCTGGACCGTGGCGGAGGAAAGTGCCATCTGTGCCAGCTGCCATCAGGATGTGGCGCGCACACACTGGGATGGCAGCGCCCATGAACGCTATGACGTGGGCTGCGCCAGTTGCCACACCATCCATGCCACCCGGGATCCGGTCACGCAACGCCACTTGCAGTCGGAAACCTGTTTTTCCTGCCATACCCGGGAACGCGCACAAAGCCTGCACGCTTCGGCGCACCCCATTCGGCAAGGGGAAATGACGTGCAGTGATTGTCATCAGCCCCATGGCTCCCTCAGCCAGGCCATGCTGAACCGGCCCACGCTGAACGAAACCTGTTACGACTGTCATGCAGAAAAACGCGGCCCCCTGTTATGGGAGCACGCACCGGTGACCGAGGACTGCAGTACCTGCCACGAACCCCATGGCTCGAACCACCAGGCCATGTTGCGGCAGCGCGCGCCTTTGCTGTGCCAGGGCTGCCATTCCCGGGCTGATCATCCGGGACTGGCGCAAACCGGTACCGGCCTGCCCGGCGCCAGTCCGTCGCGCATGCTGCTCAGCAACAGCTGCGGTAACTGTCATTCCCAGGTGCATGGTTCCAACCATCCGTCCGGCTCCAACCTGAGCCGCTGAGCGAGGATGTCGACATGGAAACGATCCGCAAACGCACGCTTTATGTTGGCTTGCTGCTGGCTGGTGCCAGCGCAATGCCCGCCACCGCCGACCCCATAGCCAGCGGCCTCCTGCCGGAGGTCGATACCAGCAGCTGGGACTGTCGCATGTGCCCCATTGCCACCGGCTGGTGGGGTGATATCAGCCTGGGCCTGGGCAATGTCTCCAGGGCAGAGCCGCATTTCGGCAATTACACCGGCCTGGATGACAAGGGCCTGTTCGTGCTTGCCAGCGCCGATCTGACCTACCGCAACGAAGACGCCCAGTATCTGCGCCTGGATTTGCGCAACCTGGGCCTGGACAGCCGCTACCTGCAGGCCAGTGCCGGCCACCAGGGACGCTACGGTTTCCAGTTCACCTACGATGAATTGCCGCGCACCGGCCCCACCGGCGCCCGCACCCTGTATCGCGGCAGCAGCGATCTGCAACTGCCGGCAGGTTGGGTACCGGCCGCCACCACCGGCGACATGGTGGACCTGCAAGCCGGCCTGCGCGGCGCCAGCCTGGGCACCGAGCGGCAAACCCTGAGCCTGCGCGGCGAGCAGCGCCTGAGTGACCAGTGGCGCTACGGCATCGAGCTGCGCCGCCGCGAGCAGGATGGTGAGCGTGCCCTGGGCGCGCTGATCGGCCCCGGCGGTGTGCTCTTGCCGGCACCGGTGGCCCGCGTCACGGATCAGATG
>JBJHDG010000204.1:0-5187 GCA_050486425.1 Pseudomonadales bacterium
GGAAGCGTCCTTAGTGGCCCGGTGGTTGCTGCATTCATGGTTGTCGCCTGAATTGCGTTGGACATCTCTATCACAGTGGACATATCAGTAGTTCAGGGCCGTATCCTTGCCGCGCCGCTGCGCCTTCGCCTGCAGGCGCCGGGCACGCTTCACCACCGCCCGCCATAACGGGCCATCCTGACGCAAGGCCTGCCGCAAAGGCAAGCCGCTATAGATCCGGATAAACCGCAGCAGATCATTGCGGGTAAGGCCGATTTCCAGGGCAGAAAACAGCATGGCGGCCAGGTCACGCTGGCGCCAGCGCAGCGGGATCTGGCCGCGCACCTGGGCGCGATGCAGGTCGATGACGCTCAGCGCTATGCGGCCTTGGGCCAGCGCCGTCTGCGACAGCAACAAATGGCAGATATAGAGATCCCGATGGTTCACGCCAGCGCCATGCATGCCACGCACCAGGGTTGCCACAGCGGTCAGTAACCGGTGCTTGAAGCCAGGCATCGGCGGCGAATCTGGCCAGGATGCACACAAATCCTCCAGCGAAACCTGCGCCACCAGCTCCTCGGTAATCACAAAGGAGCGTCGCCGTGCCGGGTTGCCACCAGTGTTGCCGTAACCCACCACCTTCATGGTCCCGATACCAGCCGCAGCCAGATGCAAACAAGCCCGCACCTCGTTGCTGGCGTCAATTACAGGCCGACGTCCAGTCACCAGATTCTTGCAAATCTCTCGCCAGCCCACACCCTGATGCACCTTGGCAAAGTAACCACGCCCCGCAATTTCAAAGCGAAACGTGCGCCGATCCCGCACCTGGCGAAAGGTTTGTCCGGGCATGTTCGCAAGTAGCGTAAACAGATCCCCCTCCTGCCGCAGACACGCCAATGCCGGTGCCAGATAGCAGCAGGGAGCGGATGGCAGCTGTTTCAGTTCGCTGCTCAACAAGATTCCCCAGCGGCGGTTGCACTGCCCTGCCGATCCAACTCGGCAATGGCCGCCCCTAAATCGAATTCAGGTTCCCGTTTTGACCTGGCGACCAGCTCAATCAGATCAGCAGCGTAGGCGTGCAGTCTGTAGACGTCAGCCTGGCGGCCGAAGGCCACGCCATGCCGACTCCAGTCATTGCGCGCCTGCGCATCCGCAACCATACGTGCCAGGAGAGCATTCATCGCCGATTGCACGAAAGGATCAGGGATCACCAAACCAGCATCTGCATCCTGCACATAATGCGCGTAGCCACAGTTCTCAGTGACCAGCACCGGCAAACCGGCGATAATCGCCTCCAGGATCACCGTACCCGTGTTTTCGTCATAAGCCGGCAACAACAAAATATCTGACCCAAACAGCAGTCGCGGCACATCATCACGACCCTGAAAAAACTGAATCTGATCGGCAATACCCAATGTTTTTGCCAGAGCCGGAAATTTTCCTGGACTGTCTGCGCCTACAATATATAACTTGCAGCGCGCCCGCTGCTGCGCATCCAACGCCGCCACAGCGCGCAATGCGCGATCTAAACCTTTCTTGATAAAGCCGGAGCCCAAAAACAACAGCAACAGCTCATCCTCGGCAAGCCCTGCAGCAACCCGCATCTCCTCTCGAATCTGATCCCGGTTCGCTGGCGCCTGACGGGTGCGGTCTATGCCGGGCGGCAGGGGATGCAACCGGGAATCTGGAGTGTCGTAGTAATGTTGATAGAGCGGGGTCTGCAAGTCCGAAATCGTCATGATGTGTGTGGCGCTGTCCTTACCGAACACAGCTGCCTCGAAGGCGGCGAACAATTTGAATCGGGGTAACCAACGATAAAATCGGCCACGCTGATTATCAACCTTGTCTAGGAAACAGGAGTCGCCAGCGAAATACAAATCCAGGCCCGGCATTTTATTCATGCCAATCACCAGATCAGCTGGCTCAGCCACCAGCGCCGCCTGCACACGCGCGGCAAACTTTTGGTACTTCCTGTGATTGGTGAGTGCACGCACCGGCAGGGTGATAATCCGAACCTGGTCTGCCAACAATACCGCCGGCACTTCGCCTTGCCAGCCAATGGTGTAGATGCGCACCCGATGGCCTTTACGCAGGCACTCCTGCGCTATGCGCACCATGTCCCGCTGGATACCGCCGTAGGGAAAATACTTGAATAGTACGAACGCAAGTTCCACAGAGTCTCCTGATCAATCGTTGGCCGCGTGAGGCTCGACCGGGTTGGCGAGCATGCTTTGTAACTGTTCCCAGACAGCGGCCGGCTGCAGCTGCGCCATACAGGCGGGTTCTACCATACCTTCCTGCCAACGCACCGGCGGCCCCTGATAATTACAGCTGCGACGCAGACAGGGTGCGCAGGGAAATGCCGCTTGCAGATTGACCAGTCTGTTGCCACGCAAACCGGTCAGTGCAGCATTGGTGGGCCCATACAAAGCCAGTGTCGGCAAGCCCAATGCTGCCGCCAGATGCCCCAGTCCGGTATCCATGCTCACCAGGGCACGACTGCGCAGCAGCACCTGCTGCAATTCGGCCACACTCATGGCTGGCAGCACCTGCGCACCGGATACGGCGGTGGCAATACGCATCGCGCTGGCCTGTTCCTCGGCATTGCCCCAGGGCAGCAGTACGGTAATACCAGCGTCTGCACAATGCTGCGCCAATGCCCGCCAGTAGGCTTCCGGCCAACGTTTGTTGGCCCAGCTGGTGCCATGCAGGAACACCACCTGGTTTTGTTTCTGCAGTGGTGGCGGTTGCAAACCAAAATCTGGCGCGCTTGTCGGCAGTGGGTAATCCAGTGCGGCCGCCAGCAGTTGGCGCGTGCGGTCCACCGCATGCTGACCACGGGCAATGCCATAACGACGGCCATAAAACCAACTGGCCGGCGCTTCCCGCGCCGAACGCCAGTCCAATCCTGCCCGCTGCCCAGCAGCAGTGGTGCGCGCCAATCCTGTCACCAGCGCGCTCTTCAGCAGACCCTGGGCATCCAGCACCAGATCGAAGGGCTGCGCGCGCAGATCGCGCAAGAATGTCCGCCACTGCACCCGGCTCCGCCAGGGGCTGCGGCGCCAACGCCGAAACTCAATGGGCCAGACCTGCCGTACACCAGGATGCATGGCCACCAGATCGGCATAGCTCTTTTCCACCAGCCAATGCACTTCCAGATCCGGCCGCGCTGCCAATGCATCGGTCAGGGCGGGCAGGCTGTGTACCACATCACCCAGGGACGACATTTTCACCAGCAGCAATCGCATCAGACCGGCGCTCGCAGTACCGACGGCTGCGCACCCGACAGCTGTAACAGCGGCAACACCTGGGCCGGCAACAGCTGGCGCAGACAATTCAGGTGACCCAACGGACACTCCCGTTTAAAACAAGGACTGCAGTCCAAACCCAGTCGCAGCACCTGGGCATCCGGTGCCAGGGGCGGCGTGAATGCCGGACTGGTGGAGCCATAGAGCGCCACCACAGGCTTGTTCAGTGCACAGGCCAGGTGCATCAGACCGGAATCATTGGTGACCACCTGTCGACTGAGACTTAGTAGGTCCAGGGCCTCCAGCAAACTGGTGGCACCAGCCAGATTGTGTACGCGGGACTGCGCTGGCGCCGGCAAGACTGCCAGTATCTCCGCACCTGCCGCCTGGTCCGCTGGACTGCCAAAGAGCCACACTCGGCCACCCGCCTGCACCCAATGCGCGGCCACGGCGGCAAAATGCGGGGCCGGCCAGCGCTTGGCGGGGCCGAATTCGGCGCCCGGGCACAACGCCAGGATGGGGGCATCCAGCGCGAGCGCCAGACGCTCTGCCAAGGCCTGGGCGGCAGCGGCATCAGACCACAGCTGAGGCCGCGGCTTCACCGCCGGCAACGGGGCACCCTTGGGCAATGCCAGGGCCAGAAACTGGTCAATCATCAGGGGATAAGCCGCGCGGTCCAGGCGCCGATAATCATTGAGCAGGCCGAAACGCTGCTCACCCAGCCAGCCGGTGCGCTTTGGAATCCCGGCCCACCAGGGCACCAATGCCGATTTCAGGCTGTTGGGCAGCACAATAGCCCAGTCAAATCCCTGGGCACGCAACCCGCGGCCAAAGGTACGCCGCCGCCCCAGGGCCAGCTCCCCGTGCCCGAAGGGCAGCTGCAGCGCTCCGGTCACCTCGGCCATGCGGGCAGCCAGGGGTAGGCTGGCAGCCGGCGCCAATAGATGGATCTCAGGCTTGTCTTGGGTGTGCGCGAGCAGCTGTATCAGGCTGTGCGCCATCACCATGTCGCCGACCCAGGACGGCGCAACCAGGAGGATTTTCATGGGGGCGCATTGTACCTGCTAATCCGGCCCCTGACTCAGGCACCCAACAGCAGATCCCAACAGGCGCGGACATCGGCCTGATAGCGGGCAAGCACCTCCCGCGCCCGGGCATCATCCGGAATGTCCAGGGCACTGCGATGACTTTCCGCGCGCAGCCCCAGATAGGCCGTTTTCAACATGTCCGCCTGGGCCGGGGACAACAACTCCAACCCGGCAGCCGTCTCCAGAATGCGAATGTTATCGGTGTAGGTGCAGAGCGCCGGGTACTGCTGGGCGTGAGCCAGCACCAGGTACTGCACCATGAACTCGATATCCACGATGCCGCCGGCAAATCGTTTCAGGTCCCCTTCGCCGGAGGCCGTATCCGCAATCCGCTGCCGCATGGCCACCACTTCCTGCCGCAACTGCGCCTGCTGTCGGGGTCGGCACAGGATCTGTTGCCGCACCTGGGCAAAGGCCGCCGCCAGCGCTGGATCACCGGCTACCACGCGGGCCCGCACCAGGGCCTGATGTTCCCAGGTCCAGGCTTCCTGGGTTTGGTACTGCGCAAACGCCTGCAAGGAGCTGACCAGGGTGCCGGCATGACCACTGGGACGCAGGCGCATATCCACCTCATACAAGGCGCCTGCGTGCATGCGGGTGGTCAACACCTGCATCAAGCGCCGCACCATGCGGTGGAGAAACTTCACCTGCTCCTCCTGCAATTGATGCACGAACACCAGATCCAGATCCGAGTTCGGCCCCAGCTCAATGCCGCCCAGTTTGCCGTAACCCAGGATGATAAAAGCCGCGGGCTCCGGGGTTGGGGCATCACCCGTGCTGCACCAGGCAATGCGCAGCGCCTGGGCCAGAATCACCTCTGCGAGAAAACTGTGATAGTCGCTCACATGCATCAGAGGCAAGATGCCTTTGAG
>JBJHDG010000205.1:0-5184 GCA_050486425.1 Pseudomonadales bacterium
GACCGTCACGCGGCCATCATGCTGTACCCGCACGGTGATGCGGCTGCGCACCTGACGGCTGCGCCTGACCACATAGGGGATCCAGGTGATCTGGCCCGGGATGAGTTCACAGGGCAAGGTTTGCGAATCAGGTCTTAAGGGGGCGGATTTCGGCATGCGGGTATTATCCAATGTGGATCCAGAGGCGAGAAGCCCCACCCGGATCAGGTAGACTGCGGAGAGCTGCAGGAGCCCAGCATGCAAACAGAGTCTCAAACAACCGAAGCCTATCTGGACGATCTGCGCTTGGATCCAGGCCTGCGCGAGCAGGTACGGTTGCTGGGCGAACTGCTGGGACAGGTAATCGCTGCTGACCAGGGTATGGCGCTGGTCAATCAGATTGAGACCATCCGCGCACTGGCAAAACGGGCCCGGATGGGCGACTCAACGCAGTGGAAAATACTGCGGGATCATCTTGCCAGTATTCCTGCCGCAGACAGCCTACGCGTAACCCGGGCCTTTAACCTGTTCCTGAATCTGGCCAATATCGCTGAACAGCAGCATCAGATCGCCCAGCTGCAGCAGGCGGCGGACAGCTTGCGCCTGCCGACGCATCCGCAGCTGCAGGAAACACTGTGCGGTCTGGACATCCAGCTGGTACTCACGGCGCATCCCACCGAGATTCTGCGCCGCACCCTGATCCAAAAGTACGATGCCATCGCCGGCCTGCTGGCGCAGCTGCAAGGCGCGCCCACCGTCGAGCAGCGCCGGCAACTGCAACGGCTGATCGCCGAAGCCTGGTTTACCGATGAAATCCGCCAGAGCCGGCCCAGCCCCCAGGATGAAGCCAAGTGGGGCTTTGCAGTGATTGAGCAATCCCTGTGGCAGGCACTGCCTGCAACCTTGGGCAAACTGGATGCAGCCCTCTTGGCCCAGGGCCTACCGCGCCTGCCCATCACCGCAGCACCCATCCGCTTTGCCATCTGGATGGGGGGCGACCGGGACGGCAATCCCTATGTCACCGCCCAGGTCACCCGGGAAGTGTTGATGCTGGCGCGCTGGATGGCGGCCGACCTGTTGCTGCGGGATATTGACCAGCTGCTGGGCAGCCTCTCCATGCAGCGCTGCAATGCCAGCCTGGCCACCATGGCCGGTGACAGCGCCGAACCCTACCGGGCGGTGCTGCGCCAGCTGCGCAACAAACTCAGGCGCACCCGGGACTGGGCGGAGGCCATGCAGCCAACCCCCACCCCTGATATCTGCTACAGCCTGGCCGACGTGCAAGCGCCATTACTGGCCTGTTACCAGAGCTTGCTCGAGAGCGGCATGGCGATCATCGCCGAAGGCCCGCTGCTGGACTGTCTGCGGCGGGTGGCCGCCTTTGGCCCCACCCTGGTGCAGCTGGATATCCGCCAGAATGCCGAGCGGCATACCCAGGCGCTGGACGAACTCACCCAGCACCTGGGCATCCTGGTGGACGGCGCCAGCTATGGCGCCTGGCCGGAGTCCACCAGGCAAACCTTCCTGCTGCAGGAGCTCAACAGCCAGCGCCCGCTGATCCCCAGCGACTGGCCTGCCAGCGCGGACACCCAGGAAGTACTGGCCACCATGGCGGTGATCGCCGAGCAGCAGGGTGCGGGCATTGCCCAGTACATTATTTCCATGGCCGCCCAGCCCAGCGATGTGCTGGCGGTCATTCTGCTGCTCAAGGCGGCCGGGCTGCGCCAGCCGCTACCCGTGGTGCCGCTGTTTGAAACCCTGGCTGACTTGCAGGGTGCCGCCGACTGTATTCGGGATCTGCTGGCCATCCCCTGGTACCTGGACTACTGCCAGGGCTATCAGCAGGTGATGATCGGCTATTCGGATTCCGCCAAGGATGCCGGCCAGTTTGCCGCTGCCTGGGCCCAGTACCAGGCACAGGAACAACTGGCCAACCTGTGCCGGGCTCAGGGTGTGCAGCTGGCGCTGTTTCATGGTCGTGGCGGTGCCGTGGGGCGCGGCGGCGGCCCAGCCCAGGCGGCAATTCTGTCGCAACCCCCAGGCTCGGTGGCCGGACGCCTGCGGGTAACGGAACAGGGGGAAATGATCAGGTTCAAGCTTGGCCGCACGGAAATTGCCACCGACAGCCTGAGCCGTTATCTCAGTGCCACCCTGGAAGCCACCCTGACGCCACCGCCACCGCCCACTGCCCAGTGGCGCCAGTTGATGGATCAAATGGCCGTGCAGGCCCATGCCGCCTATCGCCAGGTAGTACAGCAGGATCCCGCATTCGTGCCCCTGTTTCGTGACCTGACCCCGGAGCAGGAACTGGGCACCCTGGCCCTGGGCAGTCGCCCCGCCCGCCGCCAACCCAATCAGGACGTGGCCAGTCTGCGCGCCATCCCCTGGGTGTTTGCCTGGACCCAGATCCGGTTACTGCTGCCGGCCTGGCTGGGTACGGACGCCGCGCTGGCCTGCACCCGGCAGCAACAGCAGGCGTTACGACAGATGCTGGACTGGCCCTTTTTCCGCATGCAGATGGACATGCTGGAGATGGTGCTGGCCAAGGCTGATCCCGTATTGGTGGGCTACTACGCTGAGCGCCTGGGCAGCCCCGCACAGCGCCAGGCAGTGGCTGCGCTTTGCGCACGCTTGACGCAACTCACCACCGATCTGCTGGCGCTGCGGGAAACTGACAGCCTGCTGGCGCACGATAAGGTGCTGGCGGATGCGCTGCGGGTACGCAACACCTATCTGGATCCGTTGCACCTGCTGCAGGCGGAACTGCTGCACAGGTACCGCCAGGGCGACGTCGAAGGCGCGCTGGCACAGGCGCTGAAGGTCACCATGGCGGGTATCGCCACCGGCCTGCGCAACACAGGTTAACCACTTACATGAACCACCCGGAAGGGGGACCCCAGCATGAGCGTTGATTTCAGCTTACATCCCACCCTGGCCGCCGACTGTTTGCCCGTGGGGCAGTTGCCCCTGTGCCAACTGCTGCTGATGAATGACGCCCGTTATCCCTGGCTGATTCTGGTGCCGCGCCTGCCTGGTTTACGGGAGTTATTTGAAGTGCCGGTGCCGGAGCGGACGCAACTGTTCAATGAAATCGATCAGGTCAGCCAGACGCTGCTGCATTTATTCGAGCCGGACAAGCTCAATGTGGCCGCCCTGGGCAATCAGGTGCCGCAACTGCATCTGCACCTGATTGCGCGCTTTCACCAGGACGCTGCCTGGCCGCAGCCGATCTGGGGCCGCGGCGCGCCTCAGCCTTACAACGAAGCCCAGGCCCAAGCGCGGCTGCAGGCACTGCAACAGCGCCTGGAACTCAACCCAGCAGGCTGATCAATTTGTTTCAGACGCTGTTTCGATTGCTGTTTCCACTGTCACCTCGGCTGCGACCTCAGCGGCCAACAAATCATCCCGGGTCAACAGCAAAGGCTCCACCTGAAAGGCGGCAATGCGGAACAGCCCAGGCAGGCGGGAGGAGCGGATCAGATAGTCCACGCCTGTGGGCTGCGGGTAAATCTGGTAGCTCAGCTCACCCTGGGCATCCTGCAGGTGCACGGCCAGTATCGCATTGGCGTCAGTCGCCTGCTGCACAGACAAACCTTGCACCCGCAGATTGCGCAGCCGGCTGAGCAATGCATCCACAGCACCCTGATCCAGCGTCGGTACCGACGTTGCATCCAGCAAATGCCAATTATCACCCTCCCGTTGCAGCGTCAGGCTCTGGGTACCAGCCTCGGTTGGCATTGCAACCAGCTGCACCTGATCCAGGGCACCCTCAGGACGCAGCGCGCCCTTGTCCAGCCAATCATCGGCACGGGCCGAAATCTCATGACCGGCCAGCTCCAGGTTCAGAATGGCATCGCTGCCTGCCAGGCGACCATGCATGCGACGAAACGCGGGCGAAGTACCCAGCAGCAAGTCGAGCCGAGTCTCCGCAGCTACCCGTAGCTGCACGCGATGGGCAAAGCCCGCATCATCCACACCAAAGCGCCGTGCGGCACTCTGGCTGGAGGCCACCGGCCAACTGCCGGGATTTACGGTGAGCTGGGCAAGCAGCGTGCGCACGCGGTTGGCATCCGCCGGCAGCGGTGTTTCCAGCAATGCCTGCGCCTGCGCCGGATCCTTCCAATCCGTCAACATCCAACCTGCAGTTTGTCGTTGCAGCACCAGGGTTTCACCATCAGCACTGCTGAGCTGAATTTCTGTGACCTCGGCAGCTTCAAGACTCGGCCAGTTGACCAGACCGGCATCCTGGGATTTGGGCCAGAACAGAATGAGTGCCAGCAGCAACTGCGCAACCAGCAAGCCCGCCAGCAAAGGAATATGCCGGTTCATGCAGACACCTCCTGCGCCGGCAGCCAGGCCGCATAGCGAAGCCGTTTGCGCCGGGTGCGCAGCAGATGCAAGGCGTACACCAGACCTAACCCAAGCAACGCCAAGCCATAGTTCAGGTATTCCCAGAAATTCTGTTCAGCCTCCTCCAGCGGTGGCAGGGTGCGATTGAAGTGACCGCGGGCGCGAATGGACAACAGCGATCTGTCCGCCAACGCCCAGTCCACCAGATTACTCATCAGTTCCAGAGAGTTCAGATACATACGGCCTTCCGCTGCGCCCAGGGTGCCCAAGGTCTGATCGGCGAGAAAATCATTGGAGCTAAACAGCACCAAACGCGCACTGCTCGGGGAGCGCTGCAGCAAACCGCCCACACTCAGCCCAGGCGCCAATCCCTGGGCATCTAACGCTGCAAGCAGTGCACTGATATCCTTGTCGGCAAAGTAAGAGGTGAATTCACCTTCCAGCGCCACGCCCAGCAACTGCGCGCCCGTGTCGCCCTCAGCACGATAACTGGCCAGACCACGTGCATCCACCTGGGGCATGATGTCGGTGGCATTGGAAAGCCAACTGCCAGGCGAGCTGCGCAGCAACTCGGTCACCTGCCGATCAGGTTGCTCGGCCAAGGTAATGGGCGATGCCCAGGGCATGGTGAGCTGATGCAGATTACTGGTGATGGGGGAGTCCTGATTCAGACCGGGGTCGCGGATATCAATAAAGTACGGGTAATCCAACATACGCAGTTCCTGGAACCTGAATCCAGCCACCTCCCGAGTCACCGGCACTGGAAAGGCGGCGTTGCGTGGATCCATCACAAACGCCTGTTGCATGTGCACACCCTGGTGGGCGAGCCAGGCATCCAGGCCAGTGTCCTTGGGC
>JBJHDG010000206.1:0-5110 GCA_050486425.1 Pseudomonadales bacterium
GTACACAGCTGCGTGCCGGCGAGACCGGCATTATGGGCGTGATGATTGAAAGCAACCTGGTGGAAGGCAACCAGAAGCAACTGCCCGGCAAGGAGCTGGTGTACGGCCAGAGTATTACTGACGCCTGTTTAGGCTGGGATGACTCGGCAGCGGCCCTGGCGCAACTGTCCGATGCGGTCAGCGCAAGGCGAGCGCGGGCAGGCTAAGCCCGCTCGTCCTGACGACTGAGCCAGAAGTGTTGCGCCGGTCCCGAGACTGCATAGAGCCCAAACAACACCAGCAGTACCCGTGGCGGATCTGCCAATATGACGGCAAAGATCAGCACCACCACCACCAGGGCAATAAAGGGCACACGGCCCTTGAACATCAGGCCTTTGGGGGAGAAATAACGGAAGTTGCTGACCATGAGGATGGCAGCACCCAGCACCACCAGGCCCAGCGCCAGCGCCGCCAGCAATGCCGCAGGTTCCTCCTCGGCGCGATAGTCATTCAGCACCCACACCAGACTGGCCACAATGGCTGCCGCTGATGGACTGGCCAAGCCGGTAAAAGAGCTGTTGTCGCCACTGGTATTGAATCTGGCCAGGCGCAGGGCAGCGCACGCCATGTAGATGAAGGTGATGACCCAGCCGACCTGCCCCAGGTTTACCAGTGCCCAACTGAATGCCAGTAGCGCCGGCGCCACACCAAAGGCCACCATGTCGGAAAGGCTGTCGTACTGCGCGCCAAAGGCACTTTCGGTACGCGTCAGCCGTGCCACCCGACCGTCTGCGGCATCCAGCACCATGGCCACGTAAATGGCCAGGGCAGCGGCAACAAAGTCGCCGTTCATACCGGCTACCATGGCAAAAAAACCGGCAAAGAGTGCGCCCGAGGTAATCAGGTTTGGCAGCAGATAAACCCCGCGGCGGCGGCCGCGGGGGGTCTTGCCATCACCTAAACGGTCATCACTGAGCCCTTCGGCTTTCGCCATGGCCACCAAGGCTCGCAACAGGTTGCGAGCCGGATTACCGCGCTTGGGTGGCTGTCCCTGGGCTGCACTCATGACGCGTGCTCAGTTCTTGTCCCGATCCACCAGACGCTTCTGCTGAATCCAGGGCATCATGCCGCGCAGGCGGGCACCCACCTCTTCGATCTGATGTTCCTGGCTGATCCGGCGCATGGCCTTGATGGAAGGTGCGCCGGCCTGGTTTTCGGTGACAAACTCGCGCGCAAAGTTGCCAGTCTGGATTTCCTTCAGGATCTCCCGCATGGCTGCCTTGCTTTCCTCATTGATCACCCTTGGGCCACGGGTCAAGCCGCCATACTCAGCGGTGTTGGAAACCGTGTACCACATGTTGCTGATGCCGCCTTCGTAGAAGAAATCCACGATCAGCTTCAGTTCGTGCAAGCACTCGAAATAGGCCATCTCCGGTGCATAGCCGGCTTCCACCAGGGTCTCAAAGCCAGCCTGTACCAGTGCGGCAGCGCCGCCACAGAGTACTGCCTGCTCACCGAACAGATCAGTTTCGGTTTCTTCCCGGAAATTGGTTTCGATCACACCGGCGCGGCCACCACCATTGGCAGAGGCGTAGGAGAGCGCGATATCCTTGGCGCGACCACTGGCATCCTGAGCAATGGCAATCAGGCTGGGTACGCCGCCGCCTTCCACATAGGTGGAACGCACGGTATGGCCGGGACCCTTGGGCGCCACCATGATGACGTCCAGATCCGCTCTGGGCTCGATCAAACCGAAATGGATGTTGAAGCCATGCCCAAAGGCAATCACGGCGCCCTGCTTCAGGTTGGGTTCGATCTGCTCGCGGTACAGCGCAGGTTGCAGTTCATCCGGCACCAGAATCATCACCAGGTCCGCCTGCTTTACCGCTTCCGGCACTTCCTGCACCTTCAGGCCGGCATTTTCCGCCTTGCGCCAGGACGCGGAGCCTTTGCGCAGCGCCACTGAAATATTTTTGACGCCGGAATCCTTCAGGTTGTTGGCATGAGCATGGCCTTGGGAACCGTAGCCTACGACCACCACATTCATATTCTGAATAATGGAAAGGTCAGCGTCCTTGTCGTAATAAACCCGCATGTTGTTACCTCGTTGAAAAACTGGTTATAGGCTGAGAATTTTTTCGCCACGGCTGAGGCCAGACACGCCTGTGCGCACCACTTCCAGCACCAGGGCCGGATCAATGGCATCGATAAAGGCATCCAGCTTGCCGCTTGGCCCGGTGAGCTGCACCGTGTAGGTGCTGGCCGAGACATCGATGATCTGGCCACGGAAAATATCCGCGGTCCGTTTCACTTCTGCCCGCGTCGGCCCTTCGGCGCGAAGCTTGATCAGCATCAGCTCGCGTTCCACATGATCGCCGTCGGTCAGGTCCCGGACCTTGACCACTTCGATCAATCGGTTCAAATGCTTTTCGATCTGTTCGATCTTGCTGTCATCCCCAGTGGTGGTAATGGTCATCCGGGACAGGGTTTCATCCTCGGTCGGCGCCACCGTCAGGGTTTCGATATTGTAGTTGCGCTGGGCAAACAACCCCACCACCCGGGACAGCGCACCTGCTTCGTTTTCCAGCAGAATGGAGATTATGCGCCGCATCAGGAGGCCTCCGCCTTGGTCAGGATCATGTCGCGCATGGATCCGCCGCGGATGGCCATGGGATAAACGTGCTCATTGGGATCCACTTCGATATCCAGGAACACCAGGCGTTTGCGGTTTTTTTCGCTGAACGCCTCATCCATGGCCGCCTGCAGCTGATCCGCAGTAGTCACACGAATGCCCACATGACCAAAGCTCTCTGTGAGCTTGACGAAATCCGGCAGGGCTTCCTTGTAGGTGCTGTGGGAATGGCGACCGCCGTACTGCATGTCCTGCCACTGCTTTACCATGCCCAGCGCAGCGTTGTTAAGATTGATGATCTTAATTGGCAGACCATATTGCTGACAGGTGGACAACTCCTGCATGTTCATCATGAAGCTGCCTTCGCCGGTAACACAGGCCACCACCGCATCCGTATCGGCAAATTGCACGCCCATGGCGGCCGGCAGGCCAAATCCCATGGTGCCCAGCCCGCCGGAATTGATCCAACGCCTGGGTTTGTCGAACTTGTAGTACTGGGCAGCAAACATCTGATGCTGACCCACGTCACTGGTGACATAGGCATCACCGCCGGTGGCTTTATACAACGCCTGAATCACCTGTTGCGGCAGAATGGGTCTAAACGGGTCCAGTTCCGCCAGCATGTTGTGGTTCAAACCATGGCTGCGGCGCCAGCCTTCGATCTGCTTCCACCACACGTTCAGCGCGTTGCGATCCGGCAGCTTCTCCTGCTGCGCCAGGGCCGCCTCCAGCTGGGTTTCCATCTCGGCCAGCACCGCGGCCACATCACCGACAATGCCCACGTCAGCCTTGATGATCTTGGAAATACTGGCCGGATCTATATCAATATGAATGATGCGGGCATCCGGACAGAACTTGGCAGGATGGTTGGTGACCCGGTCATCAAACCGCGCCCCCACCGCAAACACCAGATCACTGTGATGCATGGCAGTGTTGGCCTCATAGGTGCCATGCATACCCAGCATACCCAGCGACTGGGGATCTGAACCTGGGAAGCCACCCAGGCCCATCAGCGTATTGGTGACCGGGAAATTCAGCCGCTTGGCTATGCGCACCAGGATCTCGCTCGCATCACCCTGCACCAGACCACCGCCGGTATAGATCACCGGTTTTTTCGCCGCCAGGAGCAGATCCACCGCATGCCGAATCAGGGTGGCATCGCCTTTGTCAGCCGGATGATAGGAACGCAGGGAAACCGAACTGGGGTAGGCATAGGGCGCCAGCACATTGGGGTCGGTCATATCCTTGGGGATATCGATCACCACCGGACCCGGCCGGCCACTCTTGGCCACATAGAAGGCTTTCTTCACCACACCGGGAATCTCGGCCACACTCTTGATCATGAAGCTGTGCTTCACGATGGGCCGGGAAATTCCGATCATGTCGGTTTCCTGAAAGGCGTCAGTGCCGATCAGGTCCGTGGCCACCTGCCCGGACATCACCACCATGGGAATGGAATCCATATAGGCAGTGGCAATACCTGTGATGGCATTGGTGGCGCCAGGCCCGGAGGTCACCAGCACCACACCGGGGCGGCCCGTGGCCCGGGCATAGCCATCGGCCATATGCGTCGCCGCCTGCTCGTGGCGCACCAGAATGTGCTCCACTTTCTGCTGGCGGAAGATAGCGTCATAGATATGCAACGCCGCGCCCCCGGGATACCCGAAGATGTATTCGACGCCCTCGTCCTGCAACGCACGCAACAGCATGTCGCCGCCGGATAACTGCTCTGCCATCGAGCCTCCTGGTAGCAGTGCCTGAATCTGGATCCAGGCCCCAATCTGGGCCTGAAACCGGACAGTACAAACAGCCGGCAGGCCTGCCTGAAATGGCCGGCCGCCAACCCCATACCCACAAATCAATGAAATAGCCGCGCATTGTTGTGCCTTGGGTCCGGCATGTCAATTCGGGCACCCGCCAAAGCCGGACCCGGCGTTTGCGCACTGTGCCACGGCCCAGGGACGGCTTTGTGCTAAGCTGCGGCCTGTTTATTGCTGGTATAGGACCAATGCCATGCGCCGTTATCTGTTTCTGCTGCTGAGCCTGCCCCTGCTGCTGGGCGCCGAGTATTACCAATGGGTGGATGAAGATGGGGTGGTGACCTTCTCGCAACAGGCGCCTCGGGATCGCCAGGCGGAGCGGGTGAATGTGGGAGCAGCTGGGGTGACCCGGCAGGCGCCCACAACGAGCGAAGCGGCCGCAGATGACCCGGCGGCCGCAGCGCCCATTGATGTGGATACCAGCATTCTGGAACGCCGCAGAGCTGAGCGTAGCCCGCAGCGGCCTGGCACCGAAAACCTGGACCCGGAGCAACGCGAAATCCTGGCCCAGTTTGAGACTGCTGAGCGCGAGCGCCACCAGGCCATGCAGCGTTTGCAGCAACGACAGTGCGAGCAGGCCAGGGCCACCCTGGCGCAGTTGCAGAGCAGCCCGCGCATGCGGGTGCGAGGCCAGGATGGCCAGGAGCGGCTGCTCAGTGAAGAGGAGCTGGCCCAGCAC
>JBJHDG010000207.1:0-5108 GCA_050486425.1 Pseudomonadales bacterium
CGATCTCGCGGTGCAGCTGCAGCAGCGGGCTCATGGGCCCCGCCGTGGCCGGACTGGCATCGCGCTTGCTCTGGGACAGCGCTTGCTGCTCGTCCTGCTCCTTCATGAACCAGTTCCATGGCGCCAATCTATTCAGGTCCATTGCACACCTCCTTTTTACCGTCTCTGGAAAAAAGTACCTGTCCACCGGGCTCTGGTAGCACCCCGGGGAGCCAAGTGTGAAACTTGCCCGACGGCGGTGCTACCGTAGGGAACCCGTAGGTAGGTAGTGACATCCGTCTATTTTTTCAAGCTGCGCGCTTGATGGCTCCAGTGTTATCGACTCAGCCAGCAACCCGCTAGAATGGACACCCATGCCACCCAGCTCCACATCCCCCATGTCCGACTTCCACACCGCTGTGCTCATCGGCCGCTTTCAGCCCTTTCACCAAGGCCATGCCAGCCTGCTGCGGGTGGCCTTGGCGCGGGCGGTGCAGGTGATCCTGGTGCTGGGCTCCGCCCATCGCGCCCGGGATGCCAAAAATCCGTTCACCTGGCAGGAGCGCGCCGCCATGATCCGCGCCAGCCTGGATGCGCGCGATGCTGAGCGGCTGTGCTTTGTGCCGGTGCGTGATCTCTATAACGATCAGCTATGGCAAGCGGCGGTGGCGGCCGGTGTTACTGCGCAGCTTGCCGCGCACAGCACCAGCGCCGATGACACCAAGGGTATCGCCCTGGTGGGGCATCACAAGGACGCCTCCAGCTATTACCTGCAACTGTTTCCCCACTGGACCTATATCAGCGTGCCGCAGGAAGTTGCCGTGGATGCCACCCAGCTGCGCCGGCTGATGTTTGCCCATGATGATGCCGCACATGTGCAGACGGCGCTGGCAAGCCTCACCCCGGCCGGCGTGCATGACTATCTGCGAACCTGGTTGCAGCAGGATTTTGTGGCCGGTCTGCGCCTGGAACATGCGGCCATCGAGCGCGAGAAGCAGGCCTGGGCAGGCTCACCTTATGAGCCCTTCTTTGTGACCACGGATACGGTGCTCAAGTGTGGCGATCAGGTGCTGCTGGTGCAGCGTGGCCGTGCACCCGGCAAGGGTCTATGGGCACTGCCCGGCGGCTTTGTGGAACCCAGGGAGCGATTGCTGCAAGCGGCCATCCGGGAATTGCAGGAGGAAACCTGCATTGCCCTGGATGTTCAGGTACTGGCGCAGTGCTTGCAGGATATTCAGGTGTTCGATCATCCGGATCGCAGCCAACGCGGCCGCACCATTACCCATGCGCACTTTTTCGACCTGGGAGAGCGGCCACTGCCCGCAGTCCAAGGTGCTGATGATGCGGCGCTGGCACGCTGGTTTCCCATCAGCGCCATTGCGGGCATGGAAGAACAGATGTTTGAAGATCATTTTTTGATCCTGGCTCGCTTCTTGGAGGTTTAGAGCGGGCGGAGGTGTACAGACTGCCTGCATTTGAATAGCTATCATTCAACGCAAATGTGCTGGCAAGATTGCGGTGGCATTGTCCCAAAGCTCTCTTGCTTGGCGTCGCAGCGCCTCAATGACAATACGATTTTCCCTGCCCGTAAGCAGTTGCATGTTGGTGGCCTCCACGGTGCTAACCAAAGGCTGCCAACTACGCCTACTGATCGCATCAAGTACAGCGTCTTCATGGCGCGTCAAGGCATGATCGATGTCAAGCGTCACATGCTCGATCTCGCCCCGTAGATTACGACCGCGAATGCGAAAGGAACCGATGGTTCTCGGCCCGGTACGCCTTGCATTTGGGCGCCAATGGATCGTGATTCCTGCCTCACGCAAGTTTGCGCGTAACTGCCGATCATTGAATATTCGACGCATGGCCCGAGTACGCCAGGGATTAAACAATCTGTCCCGAATCCAGTTGTTGGCCTCGCTTGACGTCAAATTTTCAGGCATACGCTGATAGACCCGTCGTGCAGCATCTGCAGCAGATGCTGTGCGCGGCGGCAACGCTGCCTCCCAATGTCGTCTGATTTGCAACAACATATCCCGGGCGCGTTCATCGGCCAATCTGAGTGCTGCCCGTCGCTGTGCACTTAACGCTTGGCTGGGAATTAATGGATTCAGGTTATTCCAGGTTCTACCCAGGAAGTTGTACATAATGTCTTGCTGTTCACGATTCAGCTGCATCCCAACATGGGTAGGCAGCTGACCTGCGGGCAATGGCTGCCAAGGTGTATCGTCTGGCAGACGCATACGATCAATGGCCTCACCAACATCGTCGGTGGTTTCAGGAGATCGGGAGCGTTCGCCTGTTGGCCGCCGGCGGGCCTCCCGCCCATCTACTGGTCGGGTTGCAGCGCGCGGGCCCGACCCCGTGCCTCGCTGCGGGGCCTGAGTTCCTCTCGCCACCTCGTCGGTCGCCGCCTGGGGTGCAGGCGCTCGAACGGAACGTGTTGCCGGTACAACCTCTTGAGGCAACCCGTGCAAAGCGCGTCGAGCCAGTGAAGCCCTGATGCCTTGCCGCGCTGCCCTAGCTGCAGGCGGCAACAATAAAGTCATCACTGCCAGTGCAACTGCAAGCGTCATGTTTTCTGGACCTGCTGCCACGGCCAACGCCTGGTCAATAAGTGCGTAGCGATTGATACGCTCCCGCTCCAGGTTTTCGGCATGCATGAGCGCCAAGTCCACTCCCATTGCCATAAGATTGAAAGCGCCGAGGGCACCTTGTGCAACAACAGCCACCAATGGGCTGGCAGCACCCATGGAAATCACGACCAACACCACAGATGCTGCTATCGTTAGCGCAAAGAATCGGTCTCTCAACGACCAGCCTACAACTCGCCGGATAATTAGGTCACAGAAATAATGAATACCCTCATCAGTAGATGTTCGGGCGTCCACCACTTGCTGGGGATGCCGTGCTGATCTGTTTTCCATAGGTGCATTTGGAAACAAAGACCATTTGGCTGTTTCTAGCATTGGTCTTAGTGTTTCCCAGTCTCTACCTTGCAGCGCTCGTGTAAAATCGCGCTCCCCACGAGCCAGGTACTGCTCTACCTCTCGCACTAATCGCCAGAGTTGCTCGTTGCGTATCGGGCGCGGCTCCCGAAGCATGAAATAAATGTCTGCCGGTGTGCGAAAGTGACCGATCAACACAAGAACAGGATGACCATCGGCTTCTGGCGCCAACAAACGCCGCTTTAGTTCCTGCTGATCATGCGTCTGCAGTAGGCGGCTGGCATAGCGCTGATCCCGGTTTGGATGGTTTCCCCAACGAGACCAGCGTAATGGGAGATTCAGCCCTCCCTCCTGTCCAATTGGTGGCGGCGGTGATGGCTGTTGTGGTTCGGGCACACCTGCGTCTGCGGGATCACTTGCCGCTGCCGGCGCATTTGGCACTCCACCCGGCAAGGGAATAGTGGGAGGCGGGCCCGGCACCCCCAAGGGATCTTCATCCCAGTAGCGCTCGTCTTCCACCAACGCCGGGAAAGGCGCCGGACTGTTCCATACCAACCAGGCGGCTAGTGCACGCGCCAATGGATCAAGGCCCTCACCACTTACACCTGGGCGCCCCGAAGTTGCTGGGCTCTGCCTGTGGTGCAAATAGCGATTCCACAAATTGCGACGGATGCGGCGCATTTGCTGCAATGCGTCCTCCGCCAAGGTTGCGGCTGAACGCTCAAGCAGCACGCGCAGAAAGGCAAGGTCTTCATTCAGCCATTGCTCCGCTTCTGAATCAGAGTTCGCCCCATACACGCGTCGCAATGCGGCAAACGCACGCCGCTGGACCCTTCGCCCTCGATCATGGGCGTCGGCATACACACCCACTTGGCGGCTGATTTCGGCGCCACGGTTGATTTCTGCAACAGCGGCGGACGCCCTACGCAGCCTCGTAAATACCGCCTCCATAGCGGGATCTGACATGCTGATTCGACCTAATCATCCATATCCGCCGGCAGCGGGTCATCTTCGAGGCCATCCAGCGCCGCCAAGCTCGCCAAGCCACGCGCTGCGGCCACCACCGTCACCTTCTCAATATCCGGATCGCCCAGTGCGCCAGCCTCAATGCGCGCCAGCCGCCGATTGTTGCTGATACGACGCTCGCTTAGCCGTTCGTAGGCATCAAGCACATCTGCCATTCTATGCAGTAATTTGAACGGCTCCAGCGTGGAGCCCGTGTCTACTTCTCGAGTAAGCAGTAGATTATTGGTATCCAAAACAATGCGCCTGGTATGCCTGTCCCTGAGCAAATACTGATGGAAGTGCCGGCGGATCAATTCGCGAGTTTCCTCGCTCAACGCCTCCCAATCGCCAGCACCAGGCATCCTCGTGAGCGCTGTGCGCACATCCGCAAAGTAATTTGCATGTGCGGCAATTATCTCTGGCGTATAGAACAGTCTTTCTGCCTCCATCGTTATCGGTGCGCGGCGATCCCAGCGAATGCGCTTAAGCTCCGGATCCTCCAGTGCCGGGACCAGATAGACGTCCGCCAGCAGACTATCGCCGGGACTCAAATCAGTTGCAGCGCTGATCCAAATACGAATGGCGTGAAACTGTATTGGCTCACCGGCGCTCCATGGAAAGAAACCAATCTCAGTGTATGTTTCGGCTGCGCGGGCCTGATAGACGCGAAAGCCAGGCGCGGCCTCGTTTTCATACAGCAGACGATAGCGACCAGGATCCAGCCTATTGTCGGACGCCACCGCCTCCACCTGCACCGATGCCGGTAGCGGCGCACCAGATTCCGTATGCACGTTTATGCCAATCCGGAGAAATGGAGTGCGTTGAAAGTCCAGCGCGCGCAACAATGATTCCCATTTATCACCTGAACGTAGCTGAAATACTGCGTAGTTCCCGGCAAATCCAATCGGGCCTGCCGGGGCAATCAGCTCGGAAAGCGCCTCGGTGTCTCGTTCATAGTCGCGCACTGCTGGCGCATAATAGCCACCCAGGCTGTGGCCATCCGCACCACCCGCTGCCACAAATTCCCAGTTAATGGGAACGCGAATCCTGGCGTATCGCATCAATCTAGCATCCGGATCCTCTGCGGACCAAATCGCACGACAATAGTGCAGGATGTTGTCGTAGATATGCGCTCTTAGCCGTCCAACACTTCGCACATATTCTCTGCGGGTGGCCACA
>JBJHDG010000208.1:0-5107 GCA_050486425.1 Pseudomonadales bacterium
GCCATTGCCATCGGCCGGGAAATGGGCCTGGGACCCACCCCGGACACAGATCCCAGTTGTATCACCGGCGCCGAACTGGAACAGGCCTCGGACGCGGCGCTGGCAGACCTGGCCCAAGCCCACCAAATTTTTGCCCGCACCAGCCCCAGGCATAAGCTGCGCATCGTGCAAGCCCTGCAGGCCCGGGGTCAGGTGGTGGCAATGACGGGTGACGGGGTCAATGATGCTCCGGCATTGAAACGGGCGGATGTCGGCATTGCCATGGGTATCAAGGGCAGTGAGGCTGCCAAGGAAGCGGCGGACATGGTGCTGGCGGACGACAACTTTGCCAGCATTGCCCAGGCGGTGCGGGAAGGCCGCAAGATCTTCGACAATCTGCAAAAAGCCGTCCTGTTCATTCTCCCCACCAACGGTGCCCAGGCCCTGGTGATCCTGGCGGCAGTACTGGCGGGCGTGGTACTGCCCCTGAGCCCGGTACAGATTCTGTGGATCAATATGGTGACCGCGGTCACTCTGGCGCTGGCCCTGGCGTTCGAACCGGCGGAAGCCAACCTCATGCGCCGGCCACCCCGGGATCCGGCGGCCCGGATGCTGGGCGGCCTCCTGCTGTGGCGGGTACTGCTGGTATCCCTGGTCATTGGTGGCGCCACGGCATGGAGTTTTACCCTGGCGTTTGGCGCCCAGGCATCCCTGGAACTGGCGCGCACCCAGGCGCTGAACACCCTGGTGATCTGTCAGGTCTTCTACCTTTTTAGTACCCGGGTGCTGCACCAGAGCGCCTGGCACTGGCGCACCTGGTACAGCAATCCGGTAGCCTGGTTGGCGGTGGGTGTGCTGGCGCTGCTGCAGGCCCTGCTGGTATACCACCCAGGCATGAATCATTGGTTCGGCACCGCGCCCATGGCCAGCCAGCATTGGTTGGGCGCGCTGGCGGCCGGGGTGGGGGTGTTTGTGTTGGTGGAATTGGAAAAGTGGGTCCTGCGTTTTTGGCGGCGGCGGTCATGACCGCCGCACCGCGCACCAAGGTTTGGGACCTGGGGTTGCGCCTGTGGCACTGGGCCTTCATCACCACCCTGGCAGTGTCGCTCTACACCGGGCTGTCCGGCGATATCAGTCTGTTCGATCTCCACGCCCAGGCCGGTTATCTGGTGCTGGTACTGCTGGCCTTCCGTCTGCTCTGGGGCTTCTGGGGTGGTCGCCACGCCCGCTGGTGGCGCTATGGCGTGACCCCGACCGCATTGCTGCGCTACGGCCAAGCTCTGTTCCGGCCAGGCCACCCACTGCCCAGCCAGAATCCACATACACCACCGGGTGCACTGATGGCGATCGCGCTCTGGCTGGTGGTGGCACTGCAAGCCGGCAGCGGTCTGTTCAGCAGTGACTTCATCTTCAACCAGGGACCCTTGGCACGGGAACTCTCGGATGCCGGCGTGCGCCAGGCCACCTGGATTCATGTACGGGCATTCTGGCTCATCATCGCACTGGCCAGCGTGCATCTGTTGGCCCTGTTGGGTTACTGGCTGCTGTTGCGACAACCCCTGGCCGGGGCCATGTTGCATGGCCGCAAGGCCTTTGCCGGCGCGCCCACCGGGGAGCATCCCTGGCGCGCATTGCTGACCTTGGTGGTGGCGGCAGTATTGATCCGCTATCTGATCCGAGGACCGATCACGCCCTGGTTCTGAGCGCACCATTACCCGGCATTCTGCTTGACCACCTCTGAGGAAAAGTCATGTCCAATACGCGACCCAAGCTGTTTCATCACCTGCTGTTGCTGCTGCTGGCCAACAGCCTGGCCCTGCCCGCCTGGGCTGACCGTACCAAACCCGGCCTGCCGGAAGCTCGCCCGGAACGAGTGGGCATGTCCAGCGCCCGGCTGCAACGCATTGGTCCCCTGATGCAGGGATACATTGACGCCGAGTTGGTGCCGGGCACTGTCACCCTCATTGCCCGCAAGGGCCGGGTGGTGCACTTCGAGGCCCATGGCTTTATGGATGCGGAAAACCAGGTGCCCATGCGCAGGGATGCCCTGTTTCGAATTGCGTCGATGACCAAACCCATCACCTCGGTGGCGCTGATGATGTTGTGGGAAGAAGGCGCCTTTCAGCTCAACGACCCGGTGGCCAAATATTTGCCGGAATTTGCCGGTCAGCAGGTATCCACCACCAGTGACGCCAGCGGCGCCACCGGCGAGCTGGAAACACCCCGGCGTGACGCCACCATCAGGGACATGCTGACTCACACCGCCGGCATGGCGAACAGCTACCGGGGCAATATCGCTGCCTACAACGAGGCCGCTCGCGTACGCGACGATGACGACCTGGACAGCCTGGTCCGGCGCCTGGCGGCACTGCCCCTGAATTACCATCCTGGTGAGGCTTGGGAGTATTCCGCTGCCACTGATGTGGTAGGCCGATTGGTGGAAGTGCTCTCGGGCACCAGCCTGGATGCATTCCTGTACCAGCGCATCTTCCAACCCCTGGGGATGCAGGACACACACTTTTTTCTGGACGACTCCAAAGGTGGTCGCCTCACCGCCCAGTACGCGCCAGGCCCGGATGAACGCATTGTGCTGCAGGATCCAGGTTCGGCTGCCAGCCGTTGGATCAGCGGACCCAAGGGCGTATATCGCGGTGCGGGCGGGTTGGTTTCCACCGCGCATGACTATGTGCGCTTTAACCAGATGATGCTCAATGGTGGCCACTTGGACGGCGTGCGCCTGCTGGCGCCAGCCACGGTGTCTTTGATACTGGAAAATCACACTGGCGATCTACCGCTTTGGCTGCCCGGCCCCGGCATGGGATTTGGCCTGGGCTATGCCGTGGTGATGGATCGCGGGGCCGCGGCTACGCCCATGTCCCTGGGTGCCGCCTACTGGGGTGGCGCGTTTTGCACACTCTCCTGGTTTGATCCCGCCCAGGAGCTTACCGCCATCGTGATGACCCAGGTGCGCCCCTACGGCCATATCAGCATTCGTCAGGACTTTATGAATCTGGTGTACCAGGCAATTCTGGAATAGTGGTCCTGGAGCAATGAACAAGCTGGTCAGTGTGGATCGCGCACTGACCAGCTTGCTTGTGCAAACCCCTAACGTCGAACGCGCGTGTTCTCAAAATAGCGGAAGAAATCCGAATCCGCGCCCAGCATCAGGGTGGTATTGGCACCCAGCGACTGATAGCTCTCCAGGGTGCGGAAGAACGCGTAAAACTCCGGATCGGCGCTGAAGGCTTCACCGTAGATGCGCGTGGCTTCCGCATCTGCACGCCCACGAATTTCTTCTGCGGTACGGGCCGCTTCGGATCTGATGGTGCGCAGCTCACGCTCCATTTCCCCGAGAATTTCCTGGCTGCGGCCCCGACCCTCGGCGCGGAAACGCTCGGCAATGGACTGGCGCTCGGCAATCATGCGGCGCTCGACCTGCCGCCGCACCGATTCGATGTAGTTCACCCGCTTTACCCGCACATCGGTGAGCTCAATGCCCAGCTCCGGCATCAGGCGCTTGGCACGGGTCAGGATTTCCTGCTCCAGCAGCTCCCGCCCCAGCTTGGGTCGCTGGCGTAGGTCCACATCTTCCCGTTCCACCAACGCAGGATCGTCCACTTCCGTCAGATCCACGTTCCAGTCCTGCGAGCGCACGATTTCTTCCAGCTCCGTGGACGACACCATATCCCGCACCACGGAATCGATAATGTCATCCAGACGCGTACGGGCGCCGCGCTCGTCGCGCACGCTGCGCAAGAATTGCAACGGATCCGCAATGCGCCAACGCGCCGTGGTATCCACCAGAATAAATTCCCGGCCCAAGGTCGGTATCTGCGTGACATCGCCGTCCCACACCAACAAACGTTTATCGAAACGCCGCACATCCTGCCAGGGCAGCTTGAACTGCAAACCCGGCTCCGCAATCACCTCACCGATGGGCTCACCGAACTGCACAATGATGGCCTGCTCGGCTTCATCCAATACCCACACCGTGGTCATGGCCAGAATCGCCAACAAGGCTGCTATCAAGACGGCTACCATGGCTTTCATCGCGCACCTCCGCTGGCCGGTTGGTCGATATTCAACAGCGGCAAGGGTGCCAACTGGTTGTCCTGCACCACCAGCACCCGCCCCAGGTTCGGCAACACTTCATTCAAGGTCTCCAGATACAGGCGGGAGCGAGTAACCTCTGGTGCGCGCCTATACTCCGCCAGCACGGCGCGGAAGCGCGCCGTTTCCCCCTGCGCCCGGTTCACCCTTTCCGTGGCATAGCCTTCGGCCTCCGCCACCATGCGCAAAGCTTCACCGCGTACCCGAGGAATTTCCTGGTTGGCCTGCTTCTGGGCTTCATTGATCATGCGCTCGCGTTCCTGCCGTGCCTCATTCACCTCATTGAACGCCGGCTGCACGGCGGTCGGTGGCACCACATCCTGCAATTCCACGGTGATGATATGAATACCGGTATCGTAGGTGTTGAGAATGGCCTGTATCTCATCCCGACTTTGCTGCTGAATATCCACCCGGGCCACGGTAAGCACTTCCGAACCCAGGCGATTGCCCACCACCCGACGCATGACGGATTCCGAAATGTCGCGCAGCGTGCGGGTAGGTTCACGCATGTGGTAGAGAAACTTGATGGGATCATTGATGCGGTACTGCACCACCCATTCCAGATCAATGATGTTCAGGTCCCCGGTAAGCATCAAGGACTCGTCCTCAAACAGTTTGGTACTGTAAGCGGTACGCCCGTCGCGATAGCCTTCGGTGCGAAAGCCGAATTCCTGCTTCAGCACCCGCTCGGTGGCCACGCGCTGAATGCGGTCCACGCCAAAGGGCAGCTTTAGGTGCAGGCCGGGATCCGAAATACCCACCACTGCGCCGAAGCGCTTCACCACCACCCGCTCCTCCGGCTGCACGGTATAGAAGCTGGTAAATACGCCCCACAGCAGCAGTAATGCCAGCAGAACGCCGGACAAGGCCCAGGACGGCATGGCAGGTGGTGCACCCCTGGGGCGTAGTTCACGAACAATGTTATCGAGCTGGCTCATGGGACTCCTTATTTTCCTGACTTGGTCCAATTTCCAGATACCCCGGGGATGCAGGTGCAGGTGCCCCGGGCCGGCATCAT
>JBJHDG010000209.1:0-5103 GCA_050486425.1 Pseudomonadales bacterium
ATGGCGAGGTAATTGAACGCGGCGCCATCACCCATAAAGCGCAGCACCTTGCGATCGATATGCTCTTCCAGATTGAGCCGGATAGGGCCGTGCACAGCGGTACGAAATCCCAGGTCCGCATATTCCTGACTGTGCTCTATGCCGGAGCTGCCCTCACGCAAGGAGGCCAGCACCTCAGCCTTGTTGTTACCTATGCTGGAAACAATGCCTAACCCTGTAATGACAACCCGTCGCACGCTTCCCCCTTCAGAAGTTCTCTGTGGACGTAAACAATCCTACTCGCAGATCTTTCGCTGTATAGATGCAGCGACCATCCACTTCCATGGTGGCATCGGCCACACCCATAAACAGTTTGCGCTTAATCAGGCGCCGCATGTCCACCCGGTAGGTGACCAGCTTGGCTTCGGGTTTGACCTCGCCGGTAAATTTTACTTCACCCGCGCCCAGGGCGCGGCCGCGGCCGGGACCACCACACCAACCCAGAAAAAAGCCGGTGAGTTGCCACATGGCATCCAGCCCCAGGCAACCCGGCATGACCGGATCACCCTCGAAATGGCAGCCGAAAAACCACAGGTCCGGTTTCACATCCAGCTCAGCGATCAGCTCACCCTTGCCGGCGCTGCCGCCATTGTCATTGATCTGCACAATACGGTCGAACATCAGCATGGGCGGCAGGGGTAGCTGGGCATTACCAGGCCCGAACAGCTCGCCACGGGCGCAGCGCAACAGGTCCTGGTAGTCGTAACTGTTCTTGCGATCGGTCGCTTGCATAGGCTCCTTTGCTCATCCAATGGGCGGGGGCCGAGCCGACGCTGGGCGTCTGTCTGGGCTGGCATCCCGCAAGAGGCGGCAAAAATACACGGCTCCCGGGCAATGGGCAAACCGGATCTGGGCCAATCTGGGCTTGACAGTCAGGACTGGGCCAGCAGGGACTGCTGTCCGCCCACCCAGGCTGCACCTTCCTCACCATGATAAAAACCGTTGCAGAAGGGTGCGTCTATGCCCAGACCACGCAGGCGCTGGTTCGCTTCATCCAGGCCGATCCTGCCGGCAAGCAGGTCCGCAAAGCACTGGCTCACCGCCAGCATGTCCTGACTCTGGGGCGACAGACGGAAGTGGCTGATCCCCATGGCTAGCAAGGCCGGCAGGGCCGACAGCAGATTCAGACAGCCGTGGGAAAGGGTTTGAATGCCGTTGACCACCAGAAAGGCCTCCGCATCCAGGGTCTGCACCGGCAATCCGTCCGGATCCCGGTCGCAAACAAACTGGCAGTGGGCCTTATCCAGCCCGTGCGCCCGGGCATGGTAGCAACGCGCAGAGAGCGCCAGAGGCACGCGGCCATAGACATAGGTCTCCAGGCTCAACCCCAGCTCGGCAGCTGCCTGCCCCAGGGTAACCAGTGAGGTCCTGGGCAATTCTGGTGGCAGGCAGACATGACTGATGCCTTGCCGCGCCAGAAAGGCCAACGCGGCCTCGTTGTAGGTGTTCAGGAACGGCCCGGCACGATATCGCACGCCTGGGTTGTCCGCTGCCCAGAGCGCGGAGGCATCATTGATTTCCAAATCGGTGGCTGTTTTGCCCAGCTGCTGCACGGTTGCCAGCTCGCGCTTGTTCATCACCAGGGCCGGACTGGACCGCACCACGGTTTTGCCACCTCGCCGCAGGCGTTCCGCCACCGTCTCCAGCAGTGGTTCAAAAAACGGCAGACGCTTGGCACAAACCACTTCGCCCAGATACACCAGATCCAGTGGTGCCTCATCGGCCATGCGGAAGTAGAAATCCCGCCACTGTGCGGCCGGCCAGTTGAAGAGTACCGGGCCCAGGGTCAGGCGCGGTTGCAGAGTCTGAGCGACAGCGGCCATCAGCGTTCCTTACTGCCAGCGTTTGCGATAGGCGCCAGTGGTTTCCACGCCACCCTCGCTGAGATTGGCCAGGGATTGGGTCGGCATGGGACGGCCTGCCGCCAGCGCATCCAGCGCCTGGCGAAATGCTGCCACCACCTGACTGACATAAGCCCGGCTGCGCTGGCGGCCTTCGATCTTGAAGCCCTTGACCCCCGCCTGCACCAGGGCTGGCAGCAGCTCGGCAGCATTCAGCGACACCGGATCCTCGAACACATAGTCGGTAACCGCACCAACCCGAAACCGGCCCTTGCACAGGGTGGGATAGCCGGCCGGCTCGCCAGGCACAAACTTGTTGATGGTGAAATCCCCAAGCCGGGACACCAGAGCTTCGGGCTCCTCTCGGTAACTCACATGGCTGGCGGGCGAGCAGACACCCTGCATATTGGGTGACTTGCCGGTGCAGTAGGAGGACAGCGCGCAGCGCCCTTCGGCCATGACGCAAAGACCGCCGAACACGAACACTTCGGTTTCCACCGCAATGCTGCGGGTGAGCTGCTCAATCTCAGGCACCGTCAACACCCGTGGCAGGACCACACGCCGAACATTGAAATTGCGCTGATAGAAACTGATGGCATCAGCATTGGAAGCCGCCGCCTGTACCGACAGATGTAGGCGCAGGTCGGGACGCTTGCGGGCGGCATAATCGGCCACCCCCATATCGGCGACAATGGCAGCATCCACCGCCAGTTCGGCAGCCAGGTCTAAGGCGCGCTGCCAAGGACCCAGCTCACCAGCCCGGGCGAAGGTGTTGATGGCCAGAAACAGCTTGCTGCCACCGCGCCGGGCATAGGCCAGGCCTTCGGCAAGCTCCTCGGGCGAGAAATTCAGGCCGGGGAAGTTGCGGGCATTGGTGGCATCCTGCAACCCCACGTAAACGGCGTGGGCGCCGGCATCCACGGCAGCCTGCAAGGCCGCTGGCGTTCCTGCCGGACAAACCAGTTCCAGATCTGCAACGCTGCTCATCGCCCTGTCCTTTCGCTCACCAGTGTGCCAGCAACCAGGCGCTGTGCCTGTTGCAGCAAGCCGGACTGCAGGAGCGCCGGGGTGAGCTGGTGCCGCAGCCTGGCGGCGGGGCCGGCCAGCGGCCCCCACAACAGATCCAGCTCCTGCCACAAATCCAGGGCACTGGCATCCACTGCATTGCGTAGCGCCAGTACCGCCTCGGTATCGCCGCCTATGGTCAATACCCGATTGAAAAACAGGGCATCACCATCCAGCTCCCCGGCCACCATGGCCAGCAGATCCGGCAGGCGCCCGGCAATTCGGGCATCAGCCGCCGGCAGCGCCTGCTGCACCGCCGCTGCGCCCAGCAGCAGGCGCAGGCTGGGCGCGGCCGGCTGCAGCAGAAACGCCAGACCCAGGTCGGTGGCATGCAACAGATAACATTGTTGTGCATGGGCCCCCAGACGCCGGTTGATGTCCGGATGGCGTGCCAGCACGCGCCTTAAAAAAGCCGTTAGCACTGGCGCGCTCAGGTAACCCAATTGCAGGCTGACGATGTTCACGGCGCGCAGCTTGCACCAACAGCAGGGGCCTCATCATGACCCCTATCAAGGAGCAAGACATCTGATTGGGTTTAAGTGGCAACCCATGTTCACTCCCAACTCCCGCATGCACTCGCTGGGCAGTTATCTGCAGTTTCTGGCGCAGCGTGGCGAGCTGGTGCGGATCCGCGAACCTGTGGCCACCACCCTGGACATCACCGAGATCCAGCGCCGGGTGCTGGCCACGGCTGGCCCCGCCCTGCTGTTCGAACAACCGCTGCTACCAGACGGCAGCATCAGCCGCCTGCCCCTGGTATGTAACCTGTTTGGCACCCGACAGCGGGTCACCTGGGGCCTGTCCCCGGATGAGGAATCCCTGGCCAGTATCGGGGCGAGGCTGGCCATGCTGCGCCAGCCCGAAGCCGGGGCCAGCCTGAGCGAAACCCTGCGTACGGCGCCCATCCGCCATCTGCTGGCCATGCGTCCCCGCCTGCTGCGCCAGGCCCCCGTGCAGCAGCAGGTCTGGCGCGATGCTGATATCAACCTGCAGGCGCTACCGGTGATGCAGTGCTGGCCGGACGAGCCCGCGCCCCTGATTACCTGGCCCCTGGTGATCACCCGGCCGCCGGATGATAGCCGCAGCGGGCGCTATAACCTGGGGGTCTACCGCATGCAGGTACTTGGCCCGCAGCAGGCATTGGTGCGCTGGCTGGCGCACCGCGGCGGTGCCGAACACTTCCGCCAGTGGCAGCAGCTGGGCCAGGATATGCCCATGGCAGTGGCCATTGGCGCCGACCCTGGCACCCTGCTGGCCGCCGTCACGCCAGTACCGGAAAACCTCTCTGAATATCACTATGCCGGCCTGCTGCGGCGGCAGCGGCTGGATCTGGTACCGGCCCAGACCGTCCCCCTGCTGGTGCCGGCGCAAGCGGAAATCATTCTCGAGGGCTATGTCTCCGCCACCGACACCGCGCCTGAGGGCCCCTACGGCGATCACACCGGCTATTACAACGATGTGGCACCCTTCCCCATCTTCAATCTCACCGCCATCACCATGCGGCGACAGGCCGTCTATCTCTCCACTTTTACCGGTCGGGCACCGGATGAGCCGGCGGTGATTGGCGAGGTGCTGAACGAACTGGCACTGCCACTGCTGCAAAAACAGTTCCCGGAGGTCACCGATTTCTGGCTACCACCGGAAGCCTGCTCCTACCGGGTTGCCGTGGTGGCCATCAAGAAGCGCTATCCGGGCCAGGCTCGCCGCCTGATGCTGGGGCTCTGGTCCTGGTTGCCGCAGTTCAGCTATACGAAACTGCTGATCCTGGTGGATGACGACATCAACTGCCGGCACTGGCCGGACGTGATCTGGGCGCTGGCGACCCGCATGGATGCGTCCCGGGACCTGCTGGTGCTGGACAACACGCCCATTGATTACCTGGATTTTGCTTCCCCCCGCAGCGGCTTGGGCGGCAAGCTCGGACTGGACGCCACCCGCAAACTGGGACCGGAAACCGACCGCCCCTGGGGGCGAACACTGGCCATGGATGCTGCCACCCGGCAGCGGGTGGATGCCCTCTGGCCAACCCTGGGCCTGCCAACATGAGCCCACAACGTCTGGTACTGGGTATCACCGGCGCCTCCGGCGCCATCTATGGCTTACGCCTACTGCAGTTGCTGCAACAGATGCCACAGGTGGAGGTGCATCTGATCATCAG
>JBJHDG010000210.1:0-5097 GCA_050486425.1 Pseudomonadales bacterium
GTTTCATCCCCAGCGCATCAGCGGCGCCCGGGTGGAGGTGGTGCAGGGTGTACCTGTGATCCAAACCCATGACTGGCTGGAGCTGGTACAACAGCCCCGCATTGATGTGCACCCAGATGCCTGGATCGACTGGGACAGCAACGCCCAACGCTGGATCACGGTGGGCGAACGGTTTCCGGCCGGCCTCAATGCCCGTACCCGGGTGGAAGTGCACTACGAGCCGGGTTATCTGCAGCGGCGTTGGCACGATGGTTCGCAGGTGTCACTGGCCGATATGCTGGTGCCCTGGATTTTGGCTTTCGAACGCGCCAATCCGGATAGCCGTTTGTACGATGAAGCCGATGCGCTTTCGTTTGAAGTATTCCGACAGCATTACAAGGGCAGTCGCATCATCTCCACCGAACCCCTGGTGATTGAGTTCTATTCGGATCAGGTGTATCCGGATGCGGAAACCCTGGTGGCGGCGCGCGCCTCCGGCATGTCGCCCTGGCATACCCTGACCCTGGGTATTTTGGCCGAACACCAGGGTGAGCTGGCGTTTTCTTCCAACAAGGCCGATCGTCAGCAGGTGGAATGGCTGAATCAGATTGCCGGCCCCAGTCTGAGCATTCTCACGCGGCATTTGCGCACGGCGGCGGCGGAGCAGTTTGTGCCCTTCGCCGAGGCAGTGGCGCCTTACCTGCGCGATGGTGAAGTGGCTGACCGCTACGCGGCGTTGCAACGCTGGCATCAGGATCGCGGTCATTTCTGGGTGGACGATGGCCCTTTCTACCTACATGCCATCTATCCCATGGAAGGCTCGGTGGTGCTGCGTCGCTTTGCGGATTTTCCTGATGCGGCGGATAAATGGTTGCGTTTCGCCACCCCCCAGGTGCCGGTGCTGGACCTGGAAGGGCCCTTGCTGGTGCGGCCAGGCGATGCGCCTGTGTTTGATTTGCAGGTGAGCTTCCAGGGTGAACCCTACCCCAGCGAAGATCTCGAGCAGGTGCGTTTCATGCTGTTTGACGGCAGCGGCCGTTTGCAATTGCAGGGCGACGCCGAGCCGCGCGGTGCTGGCCTGTGGACGGTGAGCCTGAGCATGGAGGACGTGGCACAGCTGGGAATGGGTGCCAATAGTTTGGAACTGGCCGTGACCTCCATGCATGTGGCCTTGCCGGCATTTGCCAGCCTGGTATTCGCTACCGTGCCGGCGCCCACCACGGCAGCGCAAGCCACCGCGCCACAGGCGTTGGAGACGCACTGATGACTGCGCCCACCCAGTCGCCATTGCAGGTGTCCAGTGGACGTTGGCGTGACCTGCGCCGACTGGCAACCTTTGCGCTGTTGCGCTTGCTGGCGCTGTTCATCACGGTGCTGATTGGCGTGTATCTGGCCATCCTGGTGGCCAATATGGGCGGCAAGGTGGATGAGCTGCGCATCGTGCAGATTCGCGGTGATATCGCCGAGGCCGTGCGTGGTAATCCGGCGTTTGCGGATATGGTGCCGGCGGATCGCCTGGCTTTGATCGAGGCTCAGGTGAGTGCGGAGATTCAGCGCCTGCGTCTGGATCAACCCTTTATCCGCCGCAGTGTGGATTATCTCTGGCAGGCCATGCGCTTGGATTTGGGTCGGGCCGAATACATGCACAGTGATACCGGCTCGCGCCAGGTGTCCGCCATCATTCTGGAGCGTTTGCCGGCCACCTTGTTGCTGTTTGGCACCGCCAACCTGCTGATCTTTTTTACCTCCATTTGGATCGCGCTTTATCTATCCCGGCGTTACGGCAGCCTGCTGGATCGGATAGTGATTGCGCTGGCACCCAGCTCCGCCGCACCGGGCTGGTTTTACGGTATTTTTCTGATCCTGCTGCTGGCCTTTGTGGTGCCCTTGTTGCCACCGGGCGGCATGGTGGCAGCGCCGCCACCGGAATCAAAACTTTTGTATGCCCTGAGTGTGGCGCGACACATGACGTTGCCGTTGTTGGCCATGTTTCTGTCGTCCATTTTTATCTCCATCTACTCGTGGCGCACTTTTTTTCTTATTCACGCCAGTGAAGACTATGTGGAGATGGCCCGGGCCAAGGGTTTGCCGTCGGCACAGATCGAACGTCGCTATGTGTTGCGGCCCACCCTGCCGCCCATTGTCACCAGCTTTGCGCTGATGCTGATCGGGCTCTGGGGTGGGGCCATTATTCTGGAGCAGGTTTTCAACTGGCCGGGGCTGGGCAGCCTGATGTTCCGCGCCATCGGCTTTCGTGACACGCCCGTGATCATGGCGTCGGTGGTGATTTTTGCCTATCTGCTGGCTATCACCGTGTTCCTGCTGGACCTGGCCTATGCCGTACTGGATCCCCGCGTGAAGCTGGGTGCCTCCCGATGAGCGCGCTGCGTCAACGCTGGCAGCAACTGCGCCGTTATCCATCGGCCTTGGTGGGCGTGGCCATTATTGCATTGCTGTTGCTGCTGGCTGCCTACAGCCTGGTGGCCATCCCTTATCAACAGGCGCTGTCACTTTGGCGTGGCGGCGACCATTGGCAGCAGCATCCCATCAATGCGCGCCCAGTCTGGGTCAATTGGTTTCGCAGCAGCAAATTGCCAGCCACCCAGCGTGTTACCGTGCAGTCGCCGGCAGCGGCGGAGCGTTTCGTCGGCGGCCAGCATCTGCAGTTGTTACTGCCGCTGGACTATCCCTACCAGGAGTTTCCCGCAGAGCTGAATCTGTTCCTGCAAACTGAGGCGGGTGCGCAACAACCTTTTGTGCGCCTTACCTGGCACCGGCCCGATGGCCAGGAAATTCCCTTGGGTGCGCGCCGCATCAGGGCCAACGAGCGCATTTCCATTTCCCAGGATATGCAACTGGAGCGACGTTTGGGCGGCCTGCCGCAGGTGGAGTTGTTGGCAGATACCACAGTCACCGGTAAGCGCCGCGCCTTGCCGGGGCAGTATCAGCTGGAAATTGAAGCCATTCTGTTCAGCGATGACGGCACCCTGGATGCCACCCTGGTGAGCTATGGCCGCGTGCATGGTATTGCCGGCACCGATCATCAGCGTCGGGACCTGGTGGTGGCCTTGCTCTGGGGCACACCGGTGGCCTTGGCATTTGGTTTGATTGCGGCTGTGGGCACCACGCTGACCACCCTGGTGATTGCGGCGGTGGGGGTTTGGTTTGGTGGCTGGATCGATGCCCTGATTCAGCGCATCACCGAAGTGAACATGATTCTGCCGGTGCTGCCCATTCTGGTGATGGTAGGCACCCTGTACTCCACCAGTATCTGGCTCATGCTGTCGGTGGTGGTGCTGCTGGGTATTTTCAGTGCCGGCATCAAGATGTACCGGGCCATGTTGCTGCCCATCCGCGAAGCCCCTTACATTGAAGCAGCGCGAGCCTATGGAGTGGGCAGCTGGCGCATGGTGATGCGCTACATGATTCCTCGCATCCTGCCGGTACTGATCCCTAATTTTGTCACCCTGATTCCCAGCTTCGTATTTCTGGAAGCCTCATTGGCAGTGCTGGGCTTGGGCGATCCGGTGCTGCCCACCTGGGGCAAGGTCATGAACGATGCCCAAACCCAGAGCGCGCTCTACCATGGTTATTACTACTGGGTGTTGGGGCCGGCATTTTTGCTCATGCTTACCGGGCTGGGCTTTGCCATGCTGGGCTTTGCCCTGGACCGCGTTTTCAATCCACGGCTACGGATGTTGTAGATGAGCGCGCCGCTGCTGCAAATTCGTAACCTGCACCTGCATTACCGCAGTGAAGCCGGCATTGTGCGCGCGGTGGATGGCATCGACCTTGACTTGCAGGCCGGCCAGGCCATGGTGGTATTGGGCGAATCCGGTTGCGGCAAGACTTCTCTCACCAAGGCGCTGCTGCGCATGTTGCCACGCAATCTGGCGCGCTATGACGGCGAGGTGTTACTGGACGGCCAGGATCTGATGCAGCTCAGCGAAGAGCAGTTTCGGCGCCAGGTGCGCTGGACCCGCATCTCCATGGTGATGCAGGCGGCCATGAATGCGCTCAATCCCGTGGTGCGAGTGGGTGAACAGGTGGCAGAGCCGTTGCTGGTGCACCGGAATTTCAGTCGTTCGGCTGCCCTGGAGAAAGCCGCACAGATGTTTCAACTGGTGGGCTTGCCGGCAGACTTTCTCAGCCGTTATCCGTTTGAACTCTCCGGCGGCATGCGTCAGCGCGCGGTGCTGGCCATGGCCCTGGTCACCGAGCCCAGCCTGGTGATCCTGGATGAACCCACCTCGGCCCTGGATGTGCTGACCCAGGCCAATATCATGAATGTGCTCAAACGCATCAAGGCTGAACTGGGCACCAGCTTTATCCTGATCACCCATGATGTGGCCACTTCCAGTGAAATTGCCGACCAGGTGGCGCTGATGTACGGCGGTCAGCTGGTGGAGATCAGTGATGCCAAACGCTTTTTCAGCACGCCGGCGCATCCTTATGCGCGGCTGTTGATGGATGCGGTGCCGCGCCTGCATGTGGTGCAGGAGCCCGTGCATATTCCAGGTCAGCCGCCCAACTTGCTGCAACTGCCAGCAACCTGCCGCTTTGCCGAGCGTTGTCCGCAGCGCTTTGCGGCCTGCGCCTTGAATCCAGCCATGCAAACCCTGGATGCCCAGCGCGCCGTGCGTTGTCACTTGTATGCGCCGGCGGATGCAACTGCATCCGGTGTGCAGCCGGCGGCGGGAGCTGCACCCTGATGAACTTGTTACAGGCGGAACAGCTGTGCACCTACTTTGACGTCAAGCGCTGGGGCATGCTGCGCATTGGTCAGGTGCGGGCGGTGGATGAAGTCAGTTTCAGTCTGGCGGCGGGCGAGGCGGTGGCCTTTGTGGGTGAATCCGGTTGTGGCAAAAGCTCCCTGGCGCGCACTCTGCTGGGCCTGCACCAACCCACGGCAGGGCGGGTGCTGTTTGAAGGCCGCAACCTGGCAGCATTTACCGCTGCCGACTGGCGCGCCCATCGCCGTCGCGTGGGTTATGTGCAGCAGGATCCCTATGGCGCCTTGCCCCCTTTTATGGATGTGCGGCGCATTCTTGCCGAGCCCCTGCTGGTGAACGGTGTGCGCGACAAGGCCGAACGCGAACAACGCATTCGGGATGTACT
>JBJHDG010000211.1:0-5082 GCA_050486425.1 Pseudomonadales bacterium
CCATAATGCGCAGCCTGCCATTGAAATAATCCGGCACCTGGTAGCGCAGTTCCTGCCGCTCCGGTGTGGCCGCCACCAAGCCGGCCCAATACACCACCGGGGCATCGGTGCGCCGGGCAAAGGGATTCAGATTCGCACCCAGCAGTTCGCGCATACGGGCATCACCGCCAGGCGCAACCGAGCGCCGCAATACCTGGTAATCCGGCAGCACCAGATCCAGCACCTGAGAGGTTCGCACCTGCAGCGCCTGCTTGCGGAAGAAGAATGCCAGCGGATCGGGGGTTTGATAGCCGGCCACTTGCAGAATACCTTCGTCCACGGCGTACAGCGCCAGTCGCGCCGGCCGGGAACTGCGATAACCAATCACCAGCGCCTGTCCCGGTTGCACCAACTCAGGCACATCCAGGTCCACATCGATGCGGCGCCCACTCAGATCCACATTGAAAGGCGCCACCGCATAACTCAGCGGGCTGGTAAACACTTCCGGCGAATTGGGATCGCGGATAAAGGCCACATTCACATAGGCCGTGCCTTCAAGACCCTCAGGAATACGGATACGTTGCAGGGACTGCTCACTGTTTGCCGTAAACCACTGCCAGGCAAACACCTTGTCGCGTTCGATGGTGATCAATCCGGTGCCAGTGTAGGGCGCGCTCAGCTGCAACTCCATCCATTCGCCAGCCTGATAGTCCGTGCGCGCCAGCCGCAGGCTCAGCTCCGCATTGCGCTGCAACTGTCCAGCGAGATTGGTAGCACCCGCCACATCATAGGGAACCCGCGCCAATACCTGGCCTGCCGCATCCAGCAGATCCAGGGCAAAGGAACCTGGGGTATCTGTTGCCAGTGCCACCTGGGCGCCCTCTGCGGTCAGCGCCAACGGATGGGTCCACGCGGGTTGTTCCTGCAAGGTGGATCTGTAGGCGTAAGTACCATCGCGTTGCCGTACCAGGGTAGCCACATAACGGCGGCTGGACAGGCGCAACTGCAAGTCTTCAGCGGCCTGCGCCTTGCCATCGGCGCCCAGCAGCACGAAATGGATCTGGCGCTGTGCCGCGCGTGGCAGCAACTGCAAGCCACCATCGGCACGCCAGCCCGCAATCCGCGCATGGGGTGAAATCATCACCGCCGTTTGCGCACGCACGCTGCGACCATCGCCAGGCTCAAAGCCCTGTACATCCAACTGCAGGCGGTAGATGCCCTGATCATATTCTTCCAGCGCCAGCTGCAGCAGGCTTTGGCCATTGGCGTCCGTACGCGGCCCTTCCAATTCACCGTTCAGGGTGCGCACCTGACTGCCATCTGCACGCAAGGGATCTTCAAACCGGTAACCGCGATATTCCGGAAATTGCAGGCGCGCCGGCGTCAGCCGCCAGCTCACTTGCACCCGACGATCCTGGGCCGGTGTGCCGAAAAGATTTTCCAGATGCACTTGCGCCTGCACCACACCCGGTGGCAACCAGGCTTTGCCGGCACTGCCGAGAATCTGGGCGCGAATGCGCATGCTGTCCGGCTGAAACTCCTCCAGATCAAAGGTGGCATCACCCAATTGCTGCCGCCATCGGTTCCGATCATCCAGCAGCACAATGGCCATCTGGTATTTGCCCGTGGCCCAGGTGGCATCAGTGCCCAGCGAGCCTTGCAGCCAACCATCGCCAGGCAGTTGCAGCTTTTGGCGCTGCACCAGACGCCCGCGCGGATCATGGATTTGGATTTCCAACGGCAGATCCTGCAGCGCTGCCCAATCGCCACGATTGACAATGGCGGCCCAATGCATCTGATCACCCGGACGATAGATGCCACGTTCGGTAAACAGGAACGCCCGCAGCCGTTCCGCCTCGGAACGGACATGGTTGTACTCACCACCCACATCAAAGTTGGAGTAACTCAGCTGCCGGCTGTAACTGTCATAGGGCATGAACACCAGGTCGTTACCCTGGCGCACCAGATATGCGACCGGCTCCCGCTCCGGCCGCGTACCGCTGGCAGCATCGGCAAACAACACCTGACCTTCAGCGTCAGTACGGCCGGTTTGCACTTCCAGGCCATTGCGCCCCAGCACCGCAACCCGGGCACCGGCCACCGGCTGCCCACTGCGCAAACTGGTGACAAAAATGTGCTGGCCGCCATCCAGGTTGCGTTTCACCAGCATGCCCAGATCCGTGAGCAGCACGAATCTGTAGGCTTCCGGCCCCAGATAACGGCCATTGGCCGGATCCCAGCCCCGCACCCGCACAAAGAACATGCCCTGCTCCGGACCACTACGGCGGCGTAGAAACTCACTCAAATCCAGATGGGCATAGGTCGCCTGTTTCGGATGCACCGCATCCAAAGCAATCTCGGTTTCAAAGCGCTCGCTGATATTGTGCTCATTGAAGCTGTAACCATAAAACCGCGGCGCACGCATATCCCCATGGGTCTGGCTCACCAGATGCGCAATCTGCCCTGGTAGCACATGTCCCAGTTCCACTTTCAATGCCGGCACACCACGCGACTGCAATGCCAGGCGACGATCACCAGTTAACGACAACAGCGCGCCATCACCCATGATGGCCACTTCCTGGGGATACCTGGGTGCCTCACGAATGGCGCCATGGGGCAACGCCATCACATACCCGCCTTCCGAGGTGAGCGGCGCCAATACCTGCACAAACAGACGGCGTCCGGGCGGTGCATCAAAGCGGAAACTCTGCACATCCGCAAAGGCATCAAGGGTGGGATCCGCCTGTAGTGGCACCGCCTCCGCCTGCGCCAATATCTCGGGCGTGACTTCTGCCGGTGATGACCAGCGGTAATTGCGTTGTACACGTCCGTCCTGCACCCGATCCGGGGGCAACAACCACAGGCGTACCTGCGTGGCAAAGTCGGCACTGCGCACCCTGTCGGTAAAGCGCAGCAGCAACGTTTGCTCAGGATCACCCTGCTCATTGCGCGCAATCAGGGTTTCCACACCGTCCACCCGGAAGAAGGACGCCACGTCGGGAATGATGACTTCGCCGTGAATATCCCGTCCCAGCACCGCCGGGCCTGCGGCAGCCCGCAGCGACTTGTCCAGTTGCAGTTGCAGAAACTGCTGGCGCTGGGGCAGTTGCAGATTTTCTGAATGCACATGCGCTTCCCGGTGCAGTGCATCGTATTCCACGCGAAAGCTCAGCTGCCGTCCGGCACTGCGCACCGTGGCACCGTCATCCCGCAGACGCAGCTGCAAGGCCGCTTCCAACCCTGCCGGGGTTACTGGATGTGAGAACCGCAGACTGGCCACCACACGGCGCTGCTCCCGCTCCTGGGGATCCTGGTAAAACCTGATGCTGGTCAGCTCCGCACTAAAGGGCGCGGTACTGAAACTGATACTGCGATCCGCCATCACCACATAATCGGCGAGCAATTCAGGTGCAAACCGCAGCCGGTAAGTTTCACCGGCAGGCCAATCACTGGCGGGTTCGAATTGCAGGCGGCGATCATCCAGCCAACGCCAGTCACCCGGATGAAACGGCTCCATGGTCACCCACTGATTCACCCGCTCATCCAGCAACGACAGCCGTGCCACGGCATCATCACTGGGCACCGCCATATAAGTTTGTCCCGGCACCGGTGCTTCCAGGCGGAACTGCAACAGCAGCGGCTGCGGCTGCGGCCGCAACTGTCCATCCACAATCGGCGTGACGCCAGGTGCACTGACCTGCACATGGGCGCGCAGCGGTTGCGGCTGCTCGCGCTGCAACCACCAGCTCAGCACCGCACCGACCGCCACCACCAGCAGCAGGCCACCCAGCACCGGATACTTGCGGCGCCATAGCCATTGCCGGCTGCGTTGCAACCAGGAACTCGACGTGGCTGAGGGCTCAGGGGAGGCTGCGGGCGTGGATTCAGGGGCTGCCGGGGGCGTATCAGACATAGTGGGTTTCCAACAGAAGGCCGAGCCATGCATTGGACAACATCAGCTTGGTCCTGCCCAGTCCCGAGTCAACGACAGATAATGGAGATTGGGCGCAGATAAAAAAAAGGGGGCCGCAGCCCCCTTTTTTATCTTGCCGATCAGCGCCGATTCTCAGCGCCGAAAGAGCGGCACCGATTCCCAGGTTTCCCGGGACACACCCAGCGGATCATTGGCCGGCCAGGGTGGCACGTCCAAGACATAGGTGAAGCGGGCCGCATTCACATCGGCATGCTCCAGCACATAGGGCGCCCAATTCGGCAGCCCGGCATGGCTGGGGTCACCGTTGCGGGCGAAGGCACCCCAGGCACCCTGCAGCTGTGCGGTCAGCTCCGCCTGACCCTCACCACTGCCGGTCAACGGCACGATGTCGGCAGTACCAAAGATAAACGGAATCTCCAGGGCATGGGCCGACTTCATGGGTGGATCACCCACATCGGATTCCCAGGTGAACAGATACATATATACAGGTGCACCACCAGCCTGCACCTGCCGCTCTGCCAGCCGGATGGAAGGTATGCGGAATGCCAGGTCACTTTGGAAAGCGATCCACAGATCCCAGGGCGTGGCATCCGGCATATCCAGGCGATAGATTTCCAGCAGGCGGGCCGCATTGTCGGCGCCCACGGCCATTTGCAGCCGGCCCAGCATTTCCTCCTCGGTGAGCGCGCCACGTCTGGGGTCGGCAATGCTGAGCAAGGTCATCTCATGCAAGGTGGTGCCAATCATGATGGGCACATTGCGGGCATGGGGTGAGGCTTGCGGATCAAAGGGATGCGCCGGCAGATAGCGGCTGCCAATCACCGGTGAAAAGCCAAAGCCTTGGCCCGCGAACATGGCGCCCGGCGCCTGGGCGCGCTCCACCTTGGTCACGGCCTCGGAAATGGTTGCGAACGGCAATGCCTGCAGTTCATCCAGGGCATCTTCCGCCAGGCCCAGCTCGGCCAGCAGCAAGCGGGCATTGGCGGTGCCGCGCTCCGGCAACATGCCGCGCAGGCCAGCGCCGCTTTGAATGATGGCTTTGTGGAACAGGCCTTCCGCATCCGGCATGGCCAGCAGGGTGCTCACCTTGGCACCGCCACCGGACTCGCCAAAGATGGTGACATTGTTCGGATCACCGCCAAAGGCCGCGATATTGTCCCGTACCCAGG
>JBJHDG010000212.1:0-5058 GCA_050486425.1 Pseudomonadales bacterium
CACGTTGTCCTCCCTCACCTGCTTGACTGGTTGCTAATCTGGTCCCACTCGATCCTGAGTCTAGGTGCGCTGGCGGAGAAAAAAGTTGAAGTCATGGGCGGCCGACCTGAGATACCTGTCTCATTCCAACGTTTCCGCCACAAAAACTGCTGGCACTCTTCAACTTGCGAGCTACTTCCAGATTAGGATTAATAAATATTCTATAACGCCTTAATTTAATTGATATTTATTCTTGCGCTCACCATGCCGGGCGTGGGCTGGGCGTCAATGGAGAGCTGCCGGATGCTCAGCCGGTCCTGGTTACCCAGGCGGTCCAGCCAGGCCAGCAGGCGGTTGAACTCCTGCTCCTGCAGCGTCACCGCAATGCCACCGGTCTCCGGTTGCACCCGGTTCAACTGGATGCCTGCGCCCGCCGCCGAATTGGCCACCATGCCCACACTCAGATTGCCCCCGCCCGTCTGGCGCCGCGCGGCCCGCAATTGGGCTTCGTGCTGCTGCAACCAGCCATGGAACGCCAGATTCTGCTGATAGCGCTGGTGCTGGGCGGCCCGCCAGTCTGCCACGGGCTGCCAGATAAGCAAATATGCCAGCGTCAGGGCCGCCACCAGGGCCAGCAGCTGCACCAGGAGCCGATCCCGGCTGGGCAGCCCCTGCAACCACTGATTCAGACTGGTCTGCTGCCACTGGCTGTAGAGGGATTGGATCAATGCCTGCATGCTTACCCCCGCACCCTGAGTCGGGCGCGCACGCCCTGGTCCTGTTGTTCTGCGGAACTGATGTCCACGCCGATACCCTGGGCCACGAGATGATCACGCAACCGCTCCAGGGCGGAGAAGTCGCCCAACTGCAGGTCCACGCTCAGTTCGGAACGGGCATCCTGGTAACTCAGATTACGCAATTCCACCTTCCCGGCCTGCTGCAGCCCTTGGGCCAGTACGCCCAGCATGTCGAGAAAACCGCCCTGGCGGTCCGCCGCGCCAATGCGTCCGGCGAGTTCCCGCCTCAGGGTGGTCAGCGGCATGGCGGCGGTCTGGGGTTCACCCGGATAGTAATCCCGCACCAGTGCTCGCGCCTGAGCCTCCAGTTGCGTCGCCTGATGCCCCGCCCAGAAACCCTGAGCGATCAACCCGGCCCAGGCCACCAATACCCAGACGGCGGCCAGGGCGGCAACACTGCGCCAGTGCTGCCAGTACAGGTTGTTTTCCCGTGGCGGCTCAAACTTGCCCTGGCGCAGGTTGATAACCTGCATCGGCTGCCAAGTCGCCAGCAATTGCAGCACACTGACGTCTGCGCCAAGGGGCATGGGTTCGCTGTCCTTGGACAGAGTCAGCCCTTCCCATACCAAGGGGGCGCTGGCCTCCTGCGCCAGCTCTGCCCGTTCCAATTCCGTGGGCGCGCTGTTGCCACAGCAGATCCGCAGTGGCGGTACATTGCCCAGGCTGTCTTCGGCAGGTGCTGCCAAGGCGGTCAGTAATCCGGTAAGTATCAGCGGCAGATTGTCCGGATCCGTTGCCAGGCTCTGGGATGCGCTGCGGATCAGCACCCGGTCCGGCTCAACCTCCGGCAGATACAGCAGATTGATGGCGTCGCTACTGCGGGGCAGCAAGTCTGCATCCAGCACGAGGTAGGCAGGTTGCACGCCGATGCTGTCCAGGGCGGCCAGCCAGTCGTGCAGCAACTGTTGCGCCAGCACATGACAGAGTATGGGCTGGCCGGGACGAATTTTTTCACAGGCCAGGTGCATCTGATCGATATCCGTGGCCAGGAATTCTTCCACCACAAAGGGTAAGGCGCGGCGGATCTGCCCCGGACTGCGTCCCGGCACCTGCACTTGCAGGGACAGCGCGTACTCGGCCGGCACCAGGCCGATGACTTGCACTTCGGTGCTGGGCAGCAGTACCGCCAGATCTGTCAGGCTGCCCTGCCCTTGCTGCTGCAGCTCGGCCTGGGCATTGAGGCCATACCAGCTGAGATGCGGGATCTGCCAGCCAGCGTCCTCTGTCTGCTGTGCCTGGTCATGCAGGTAGATAAACAATCGATGCAATGCGATTCCCCTTGGTTTAATGCCGGCTATGATGCCGGCTGCACGCGGGAGCTGTAACGCTTACCGAAATCCCGAGACAGCAGCAGTATGGTGCCGGTTTCCGGATTCCTGTGCACGATGCTCACCAGATCGGTGCGAAAGCCGTCAATTTCTGCCCGCGCTTCGATGCGGAAGAACTCGCTTTGTACCACCAGGAACTCTTGTGCGCCATTGAGTTCTGGCACCTCCGCCACGGCACTGGCCACATCCGCCCAGGCTCTGGGCCTGTCCGTCAGTGCCTGGGCCTGAGCCAGGGACAACTGGGGGGCAACGGCATGCAGGCTGAGGGCCGAGGCGGTATTCACATTCAATGCCTGGGTTGCCGTGGGCAACAGACCCACGGCAGGCAGTAGCTGATCGATCTGGGCCTGATCGACTTCGTGCAGCAAGCGCAGCTCGCTGATATCTGCCGCAAGATTGTTGGCGGCGCGATACGGCGGTTCCTGGATCAGATATTGACTGTCTTCCGCGCCGAAACCCGTGACCTCATCATCCGGATCCACCCAATCCTTCCACAGCTCCGCGATGCGGGGCTCAAGGCCCAGTGCTGTGAGCAGGCGCTGCAATTGTGTCAGGTGTTGCGGGCTCTCCAGACTGTGCAGCGCATTCAGGTTGAAGTTGGCATGCAGATCCACGATGGCAAATTCCAGATAACCACCTTCCACTTCAAAAGGCGCTGGCGCTTGCGCCCAAGGCTGCTCCAAATGATCGAACCTGGGTGATCCGCTTTCCACCCAGGATCCCACCAGTATTTGCCGGGCATAGGCCTCGGCACCCAGGGCCATGGCCAGCGAGCGGCTGCTGCCCAGGGACTGCTGACTGCGCGCGATGGTGAGCTGATGCTGGCTCACCATCTGATACAGCAGTGCGCTTACCAGCGCCACGATCAGCATCATGGTAATCAGCGCTACCCCCTGTTGCTGTTGCCGCTGCATCAGGGTTCCTCGAGCGGTGGTGGGCCATGTAACAAGTTGACGCTGGGCAGATCCCAGACGCGTACCAGCTCGCCAAAAGGCGGAACTTCCATGCGCACGCTGACAGCGGCCAACGCGTGAGCTGGATCCATGGCCATTTCACCTAGTGGTGGCCAGAAGCTGTGGTTATTGCCACTGACATCCATAATGCTGACCTCCAGCATACGCACGTCCTCTAGCAATAATTGGCGCCTGGGCAGACTGTCTTCGGCACGATCCAGCACTGTCCAGTAGTAGCGCACCAGGGCTTCATCTTCCAGCGCATAGGCGACGCGTTGGATATCGGATCTGGGCAGTTGCAACGGATTGCGCCAACCCAAACGTGACAGGCTGAGCGGATAGATACCGCCCAACTCCAGGGCTGGCATGGGATCTCCCAGCTCATCCCGAATCGGGCGCTCGGCGAATTGCAGGAAATCCCGCTGCAGGATTTGCATGGCGCGTTGTGCATCTGCCAGGCGCGTGGAGCGTTCGCTTAGATGCTCCTGGTTGCGAATCATCTGATACAGCAAGGTATTGGCCAGCACACCCAGGACGGCGAATACCCCCAAGGCGATCAGCATTTCCAGCAGTGTGAAACCTTTGTTGCGCATCAGTAACGCCCAACAAAGCCCAGCAGTTCTTCCACCTGCCGGCCACGCCCCTGGTCATCCAACAGAGTAACTTCCACCTCAACGCGGCGCAGCCAGGGATGGGTGGTTTCCAGTATGCGGATTTCCACGTCCCACTCCCGCCCTGCCATCAGCTGGCGTCTGGTCTGAGAGCCTATGGCAAGGGGTTCAGTAGTGGTAATGCGTGTGGCGCGCAGCAGCGCCAATTCATTGCTGGCAATCCAATTGCCCAGGGTGCGTTCTTCGATATGTTGCAGCTGCACGATGCTATCCCCGGTGCGGGTGTAGGCTGTCAATGCCACGGCTGCAAACACAGCGAGCGCCACCATCAGTTCCACAAGCGTAAAGCCCTGCTGCCGGCCACTCACAGGATTTGCTCCATGCGGGCGCGGGAGAGTCCGTCGGAACTGACCTGCCAACCGCCGGCACCCGTATGCTCGGGTGGCTGCACGGCGATGACAAAGGGCGTAAGTTCACCGCTGGAAAACAGCATGATCTGAGGCAGATCCCGATTGGCGGGTTGGTTGCTTTGCGCGCTTTGTGTTGTTCGGGTGTCCTGCGAGTCACCAAGGCCTGGTGGCTGCTCCACTTCTACACTGAGGTGGATCCGGTCCAGCTGTCTGGGGTGAAAGGGGGAGCTGGCAAGCTCCTGCCAACTGCCCGCTGCGTCGTCATAACGTAGAAATTGGTAGCTGTCTTCATGAATGCGCAGGCCCATTTCTTCGTTACGAAGCTGGGCTTCATCCCGTGCCAATTCCACCAATAGCACCAGCCGCTGAGCCTCGGTTTGCAAAAGCCGATCCTGATCTCGCCCGGCCAATGCAAAGGTGATGGTGCCGGCAAGAATTGCCACCAGTGTCACCACCAGCAGCAGCTCCAGCAAGGTGAAGCCCCGGTTTTTCACTACAGATCCCGGAAATGGATTTCCGCGTTGAAGCCTTCACCACCTTCCTGGCCATTGGCGCCTAGTGAATAGAGCTCGAAACTGCGGCCGCTATTGATGTAAATAAAGGCGTTGTTCCAGGGGTCCGTGGGTACACGGCGCAGATAACCGTCCTCTTTATAGTTGCGTGGTTCTGGAAAACCGCTGGGGCGCTCTACCAGTGCCTGCAAGCCTTGTTCTGTGGATGGATAGTGACCGTTATCCAGGCGATACATCTCCAGCGCATTCCCCACTGCGCGCAGGTCGTTACGGGCTGCGGAAACCCGCGCCTGCTCATCCCGACCGACAATATTTGGCACGATCAGGCCAGCGATAATGCCGATGATAATCACCACCACCAGAATTTCGATCAGGGTCATCCCCTGCTGCTGTTTCAGTTTCACGTTAAGACACCATCTTGTTCATATCGATAATGGGAAGCAGGATGGCCAACACAATGGTCAGCAC
>JBJHDG010000213.1:0-5029 GCA_050486425.1 Pseudomonadales bacterium
CTGCAGACCCAGCCGGGATGGTGGCGGCGCCAGCAGCAGCGCTGGCGGGCCTGGCGCCGGGGTCCGGCGCGGCCGGAACCCGGCCTCTATCTCTGGGGCGGTGTCGGGCGGGGCAAGACCTTCATGGTGGACCTGTTCTTTGATGCCTTGCCCCTGGCGCGCAAGCAGCGGTTGCACTTTCACCGCTTCATGCATCGGGTGCACAAGGCGCTGACCCGGCTCGCCGGCACCCGCAACCCCCTGCAACAGGTGGCGGATGAGCTGGCGGCCGAGGCCCAGGTGCTGTGCTTTGATGAGTTCTTCGTCGCTGATATTGGCGATGCCATGATTCTTGGGGAGCTGCTCGGGGCGCTGTTCCAGCGTGGTGTCACCCTGGTGGCAACGTCCAATGTGGCGCCGGATCTGTTGTATGAGAACGGTTTGCAGCGGCGCCGGTTTCTGCCGGCTATTGAGCAGCTCAAGCGCCACACCCAGGTACTGACCCTGGACAGTCCTGTGGACTACCGGTTACGGGTGCTGGAGCAGGCGGAGATCTACCACCAGCCCCTGGGCCCGGATGCAGAGGCCAGTCTGCACCGCAGCTTTCATGCCCTGGTGCCGGATGCCCTGGCGGTGCGCCACCAGCAACAGTTGGATATCGAAGGGCGCCCCATCCAATGCCGCTGCTGCGCCGATGACGTGGCCTGGTTCGATTTCGCCGCCCTCTGTGAGGGGCCGCGCAGCCAGAACGACTACATCGAACTGGCGCGGATCTTCCACGCGGTGGTGTTGAGCGATGTGCCTCGATTCACCCCAGCCAACGAAGACGCCGCCCGCCGCTTTATCAGCCTGGTGGATGAGTTTTATGACCGCCGCGTGAAGCTGATCCTGTCGGCGGCCGCGCCCATCCGGGACCTGTACCAGGGCAGCCGGCTGCAGTTCGAGTTTGCCCGCACCGCCAGCCGGCTGCTGGAGATGCAGTCCCACGACTACCTGGCTCGCAGCCACCTGGCCTGAGCGCCGGGGAGTCAGGGCAGGGGCGGCAGGGCAGGGGTTGGTTGTCAAAAAAGACTTGGTCCTATAAGATTCGCGCTCCCTGAAACAGGCCCCAGAATCTACATCCATGAAAACCGTAAGCATCCGTGCGCAGGACGTGCGCCACGACTGGTACCTGGTTGATGCGACTGATCGCACCCTGGGCCGGCTGGCCACGGAAATAGCCCACCGCCTGCGTGGCAAGCATAAGGCGGAGTACACCCCCAACGTGGATACCGGCGATTTCATCGTCGTGGTCAACGCCGACAAGGTGCGGGTGACCGGTCGTAAAACCACCGACAAGCTCTATCACCACCACACCGGCTATCCCGGTGGCATCAAATCCGTGAGTTTTCAGGATTTGCGTGCTTCCCACCCGGAGCGGGTGATCGAGATTGCCGTGAAGGGCATGCTGCCCCGTACCCCGCTGGGCCGGGCCATGCTGAAAAAACTCAAGGTCTATGCGGGCGCCGAGCATCCGCATAGTGCGCAACAGCCGCAACCACTGGAAATCTGAAGGCAATGGCAGACACTCAATACTATGGCACTGGTCGTCGCAAGACGTCGACGGCGCGGGTTTTCGTCAAGCGTGGCAATGGCCGCATTCTGGTCAATGGCACTCCGTTGGATGAGTATTTTGGCCGCCAGACTGCGCGCATGGTGGTGCGGCAGCCGTTTGCCACCGTGCAACTGGCTGACCAGTTTGACGTCCAGGTAACCGTTGCCGGCGGCGGCGGTTCCGGACAGGCAGGTGCGATTCGTCATGGCATTGCCCGGGCCCTGGTGGCTTATGATGAGGCCCTGAGATCGCCGCTGCGCCAGGCCGGCTTCCTGACCCGTGATGCGCGTGAAGTGGAAAGAAAAAAGGTGGGTTTGCGCAAGGCGCGGAAGCGGCCGCAATACTCCAAGCGTTAAACGCTGGTCACCCTCTGCCCTGGTGCGCATGGCACCAGTCTGGCAAGCCCTGCTGGCGGCAGCTTATGTTAAGCTGCCCCGGCTTTGCTGAAGCTGCAAGCTGATAGTCCGAATTTCGATCGTCAGATTTCGAGGTCTGTATGGAGCCATGCCGTGAGTGGTGATGCCGTAAGTAGCGAAGATATCAATCTGCAGCGTCGCTACTTCCTGATTGGGGCGACGTCAGTGGTGGGTGGTATCGGCGTCGTGGGGGCGGCGGTACCTTTCGTAAAATCCTGGAGTCCGAGCGCGAAAGCGCGCGCATTGGGCGCGCCGGTCACCGTGGATATCTCCAAGCTCAGGCCCGGTGAATTGCTGGGGCCGATTCCGGCCTGGCGTGGCCGTCCCATCTTCGTGCTGTATCGCACCCAGGAGATGCTGGACAACCTCGAAGCCCAGAATGACCGCATGGCGGACCCGCATTCCAGTAACACTGAACAGCAACCAGCCTATGCGCAGAACCTGTGGCGTTCGCGCCGGCCGGAAATTGCGGTGTTGGTCGGCCTGTGCACGCACTTGGGTTGCTCACCACAATTTGTGCCCCAGGTAACACCGCAACCCTTTGATGCCAACTGGCGTGGCGGCTTTTTCTGTGCCTGTCATGGGTCCCGCTTCGACCTGGCGGGCCGCGTGGTGCGTGGCGTGCCTGCGCCCACTAACCTGGTGGTGCCGCCCTACAGTTTTGAGACGGATACCCGCCTGGTGATTGGTGTTGACGAGGAGACTGCCTGATGGAACAGCAGCAAACCAAGGCCAACACCGGCTGGTCCAAATTCATGACGTGGGTCGATGCTCGGATGCCGATTACCGAGACTTTCGAATACCACATGTCGAAGTATTACGCGCCGAAGAATTTCAATTTCTGGTACATCTTCGGTGTCCTGTCCATGTTCGTGCTGGTGAACCAGATTGTTACCGGCATCTGGCTGACCATGAGTTATGTGCCCAGCGGTGACGGTGCTTTCCGCTCCGTAGAGTACATCATGCGGGATGTGGAGTTCGGTTGGCTGCTGCGCTATCTGCATTCCACCGGCGCCTCCGCGTTTTTTGTGGTGGTATACCTGCACATGTTCCGCGGGCTGATGTACGGCTCCTACCGTCAGCCACGTGAGCTGCTCTGGCTGATTGGCATGGCCATTTTCGTGGTGCTGATGGCCGAAGGCTTTTTCGGTTACCTGCTGCCCTGGGGCAATATGAGCTACTGGGGTGCCCAGGTGATTGTGTCCTTGGTGGGCGCTGTGCCATTTATTGGTCCGGATTTGATGGAGTGGGTGCGTGGTGATTTCCTGATGTCGGAAATCACCCTGAACCGCTTCTTCGCCCTGCACGTGATTGCCTTGCCCCTGGTGCTGGTGATGCTGGTATTTGTCCACATCATTGCGCTGCACCATGTGGGTTCCAATAATCCCGATGGTATCGAGATCAAGGCCAACAAGGACGAAAACGGTATTCCCAAAGATGGCGTGCCTTTCCATCCGTACTACACCATTGGCCATGATCTGCCCGCCATTGTGATCTTCCTTATCCTGTTCTGCGCCGTGGTGTTCTTTGCGCCGGAAATGGGCGGCTATTTCCTGGAAGCGCCCAACTTTGAGCGTGCGGATCCGCTGAAAACGCCTGATCACATTGCGCCGGTTTGGTATTACACGCCCTTCTACGCCATGTTGCGTGCAGCCACTTTCCCGCTGTTTGGTATCGACGCCAAGTTCCTGGGATTGGTGGTAATGGCAGGTGCGATTGCGTTGCCAGCAGTGTTGCCCTGGCTGGATCGCAGCCCGGTGAAATCCATCCGCTACAAGGGCGCCTTGTCCAAGCTGATGCTGGGTCTGTTTGTGGTGGCGTTCTTCATTCTGGGCTATCTGGGTACCATTCCGGCCTCACCACTGGCGACTGTGATGGCGCAGATCTGCACCTTCATCTACTTCGCTTACTTTGTTCTCATGCCCTGGTACACCCGGGTGGAGAAAACCAAGCCTGTGCCGGAAAGGGTGACCATGCGATGAGACCAGTTGTCATAGCCATGCTCTTGCTTGCACCGCTGGCGGTTTCTGCTGCCGGCCCGATTGACTGGGATATGGAGCCCTTCAAAGCCAACCTGCGTGACAAACCGTCATTGCAGCGCGGCGCTGCCCTCTATATGAACTATTGCCTGGGTTGCCATTCCCTGGAATTTCAGCGTTACGAAATGACGGCTGATTTCCTGGAAGTGCCCCACGACATCTTCCTGGAGAATCTGGTGTTTTCCGGTGAGTCCATCGGTAGCCAGATGCACAACGCCATGCCTACCGAACAGGCAAAGTCCTGGTTCGGTGCCGCGCCGCCGGATCTCACCATGGTAACCCGGGTGCGCAGCGCTACCTGGGTGTACAACTACCTGAAGACTTTCTACGAGGATCCATCCCGCCCGTTCGGCATGAACAACAAGGTATTCCCCAATGTGGGCATGCCTCATGCCATGCTGGAACTGCAGGGGCTGCCCCAGGCAGTTTGCCGGCAGGTACCGATGACGGCCGGCAACCGCGGCGAAATGCGTGATCCGCTGCAGCCGGGTGTGCCTATCACCGAAGAAAAGTGTGATGTGCTGGAAGTTGTGCCCGGTACAGGTGCGATGACTGCGGCTGAGTTCGACCAGGCCGTCTATGATGTCACCAACTTTCTCCACTATGTTGCCGAACCGACCAGGCTGGAGCGGCAGCGTTTGGGTGTGTACGTAATTCTGTTCCTGATTGTGTTGCTGGTGCTGACCAAGCTGCTGGCGCGGGAATATCACAAGGAATACCACTGACCTGGGGCCGGCGTTGCCGGCCCTGCGTCCATTTCACGGGATCTCATTAGCATGAGCGTGGTGACCAAAAGGTCTTCAATGACGCTGTTTTCCGATCCACGGGATCATTACTGCCACCGTGTGCGCATGGTGCTGGCGGAGAAGGGCGTCACCGTTGACATCATCGACGTGGACCCGGCGCACAAGCCGGAAGATCTGGCAGCCTTGAATCCGTATAACTCTGTGCCCACGCTGCTGGATCGTGAGCTGGTGCTGTATGAATCCACGGTAATCTGG
>JBJHDG010000214.1:0-4980 GCA_050486425.1 Pseudomonadales bacterium
CAGCGCCGTGCCGCCGGTGAGCTGCTGCAGTTGCGCGCCGAAGTGGACCTGCGCCATCTCAGTCCTGCTGTGCTTGCAGGGCGGCCAATACCCTTGGTGGTGACAACGGCAGTGCGTACATGCGCACACCCAGTACCGCCCGTGCAGCATTCGCCACCGTTGCCAAGGGCGGCACTATGGGCGTTTCCCCGACCCCCCGCACGCCGTAAGGATGGCCAGGATTGGGCACTTCCACGATCTGGGTATCGATCATGGGCAGATCTGACGCCACCGGAATCCGGTAATCCAGAAAGCCGGCATTTTGCATCACACCTTGCGTGTCGTAGATGTATTCCTCGTTCAGCGCCCAGCCGATACCCTGCACCGCCCCACCCTGCAACTGACCTTCCACATAGCTGGGATGGATGGCCTTGCCCGCATCCTGGATGGCGGTATAGCGCACCACGTCCAGCTTGCCCGTGTCCCGGTCCAGCTGCAGATCGCAGATATGAACGCCAAAGCCCGGACCAGCACCCCGCGCCGTCAAGGCCGCCCGCCCCAGTAATGGCCCACCCGTGCGCCCCGCCTGAGCAGCCAGCTTGGCCAAAGGCAACGGTTGCAGTTCGGCATTGGTACCTGGCATGGGCACTGCCTGGCCATTCTCCCAGGCCACCTGCTGCGGTTCGATACCCCAGGTGGCTGCGGCTCGGGCCTTGAGCTGTGTGATCAGATCCTGTGCCGCCTGAATCACCGCCATGCCCGTGGCAAAGGTCACCCGGCTGCCGCCGGTGCCGTTGTTGTAGCCGGCTGATTCGGTATCTGCCACCAGCACCCGGATCTGCTCATAGGGAATACCCAGCTCCTCTGCCGCCATCAGCGCCATAGCGGCCCGCGAGCCGCCAATATCCGGATTGCCCTCCACCACGGTCACCGTGCCGTTTTCATTCAAGTGCACCTCGGCGCTGGACTGCATGCCGGCGTTGAACCAGAAGCCGACGGCAATGCCCCGCCCCTGATCCGGCCCCAATGGTGCCTGATAATGGGGATGGGCACGGGCAGCTTCCAGGCAGGCTCGCATGCCAATGGCGCGGAACTTGGGACCGTAGACCGCCTGGGAACCCTCATCCACAGCATTGCGCAGGCGCAGCTCTATGGGATCCATTTGCAGCTGCCGCGCCAGCTCATCCAGCAAGCTCTCACTGGCAAACATGGCCTGGGGTGCACCCGGTGCCCGGTACGCGGCCACCTTGGGCTTGTTCACCAACACATCGTGCGCCTCGATATGGAAGGCCGGCACTTCATACGGGGCCAACAGACACATGGCACCTGGCCCCATGGGCGAGCCGGGGAAACAGCCGGCTTCATAGAACAGTGCCGCCGAGGCAGCGGTCAGGGTGCCGTCACGACGCGCCCCCAGACGCAGCCGGATGCGGGTGGCCGAGGCCGGTCCCGAGGCCCGGAACACTTCGTCCCGACTCATCACCATCTTGATCGGACGCCCGCTGCGCCTGGACAACAGCACGGCCACGGGCTCCAGGTAGATGGTGGTCTTGCCACCAAAGCCGCCGCCGATTTCCGTGGGAATCACCTTGATATCCGCCAGGTTCATACCCAGCACCTTGGCTGTGGAAGCGCGGACATCGAAATGGCCCTGGGTGGAGCACCAAATGGTGGCCTGACCCGCCTGATTGATCACGGCCAGGCAGGCATGGGGTTCAATATAGCCCTGGTGCACCGTGGGGGTGCTGAACTCGCCCTCCACAATCACATCCGCCTGGGCAAAGCCGGCTGCCAGATCACCCCGGCTTAACGTCATCACCTTGGCCAGGTTACTGGGTTGTGCCGGGGTTTCCGGCAAGCCCTGGGTGTACAGATTGGGGTTCAGCAGTGGCGCATCGGGCGCCAGGGCCTGATCCAGATCCAACACAGCCGGCAGCACCTCGTAATCCACCCTGATGGCGGCCAGGGCCTGTTGTGCAATGCTGCTGGTGCTGGCTGCCACCGCCGCCACCGCATGCCCGTGGTAGAGCACCTTGTCACGCGCCAGGACATTGCGTGCCAGGTCCGCGTAATTGCCTTCACCTTCACCACCGGTAATGGCCTCACTGGCCACGGCTGGCAGATCAGCACCGGTGACCACGGCAAAGACACCATCCATGGCCAGCGCTGCGCTCACATCGATGCTGCGGATGCGGGCATGGGCATGAGGACTGCGCAGCACATAACCATGCAACATGCCCGGCAGTTGGTAGTCCGCACCGTAGTTGGCGCGGCCGGTAACCTTGTCGACACCGTCGGGACGCAGTACCCGACGTCCAATCTGCTGAAAGCTGCGCTGTTCGCTCATGACTGCGCCTCCGTCTGGGCCAAGTCAGCCGCCGCCTGCACCGCCCGCACGATCTTGTCATACCCCGTGCAACGACACAGATTGCCTGCCAGGTAATAACGTATCTCTGTTTCGGTGGGATTGGGGTTCTGACGCAGCAAGGCCTTGGTCGCCACCAGCAAGCCCGGCGTGCAAATACCACACTGCAACGCGGCCTGGGCCAGAAACTGTTGTTGGATGGGATCCAGCGCATCACCACTGGCCAGCCCTTCCACGGTGGTCACCTGCTGATCCTGCACCTCGGCTGCCAGCACCAGGCAACTGCAGACCAGGGTGTCGTTGAGCAACACGGAACAGGCGCCGCAATCACCGGTAGCACAACCTTCCTTGGTGCCGGTGAGTTGCAAGCCATCACGCAGCACGTGCAGCAGGCTCTGCTGAGGTTCGCAGAGGAACTCCACAGCCTGGTTATTGATACGGGTACTGACATGTAACTTGGCCATCAAGCTGTCTCCTGCAATCTGTCCTGGGCACGTTGCCGCGCAATGCCAATGGCGCGCTCGCAGAGTACGCCGACTACATGGCGCCGGAAGTCGGCGCTGCCACGCTTGTCGCTAATGGGATTGGCGGCGGCACGACAAGCCTCGGCCGCCGCCTTGACGGCGGCGGGTTCCAGGGCAGTACCCACCAGGGCAGCGACCGCAGTGGGCACAGCAATGGCGGTGGGCGCCACCGCGCCAATGGCAACACCCGCTTGCACACAACGGCCAGCCGCATCCAAGGTCAGGCTGACGCCGGCACTGGCCACCGCAATGTCCATTTCGCTGCGCGGGGTAAAGCGCAAGTAGGCATCCGCCGTACCTCTGCCCGGCACGGGCAGTCGCAGTCCCACCAATAATTCTGTGGGCGCCAGGGCATTGCGCCCCACACCCCGCACGAAGTCCGCCACGGGTAACCCGTGCAGCTCAGGCGCGCCAGCCTGCAGGCTGGCAATCTGGCACTGGGCCTGATTGGCAATCAGGGCCGGAATACAGTCACCGGCAGGCGAGGCGTTACAGAGATTGCCACCCATGCTGGCCCGGCCCTGAATTTGGCTGGAACCAATCAGGTCCATGGCTTCCACCAGACCTGGATATAACAGGTTGAGCCAGGGCGCAGCGGCCAATTGCACACCGGGTACGGCAGCGCCGATAAAGACTTCCTGAGCATCCCAATGCAAGCGGGTCAACTCCGGGATCTTCTTAATATTCATAAGCGTTCGGGGCGTCTGGTCCGCCCCCCGTAACTGGACCAGCAGATCGGTGCCGCCAGCCAATGGCTGGATCCGTTCCCCGGTTGCTTGGTGCTGAGACAATGCCAGCAGGGCGTCGGAAAGACTTTCCGGCGCCAGATAGGCGTATGCCGCCATCAGGCCTCCCGTGCATAGGTAAAAAACATAAATAAAAAAGCGCCGCACATGTATACCGCATCACCCGCATCCGTGCAGCAGTCAGAACAGGTTAGAATGCAGTCAGCCACCTTATCCGCGGACTCGCCATGACTGACAGCTTCGGCCGCCATTTGTTACAGACGCCGGCCTACCAACAACATTTGCAATGCTTGCAGCAGCGCTGGGAGGCCGCCCTGGCGGCAACCGGCATGGACTTGGCCCTGGTGTGGGCTGGGACGCCCGGCACCTACTTTGCCGATGATCAGCATCCGCCCTTCCGCGCCAACCCCCATCTGCAGCAGTGGCTTCCCGGCCAGGCCAGCGCCCATGCCCTGCTGCTGGTGCAGCCGGGCCAGCCGGCAGGTTTGCTGCTGCATACCCCCGAGGATTTCTGGCATCTGCCGCCCAGCCTGCCGGTGCTGCCAGCCGCCAGCTTTACCCTGGCAACTTTCTCGGACCCGCAACAGTTGCAGCAAGCGGCCTGCGCCGAACTCAACAAGCGCACCAGCAAACCGGAGCATGCCGCGTTCATCGGCCCAGTGGATGAGAGTCCAATGGTGGCCGCCTTGCTGGCAACCGGGCTGCAAACCAACCCGCAGTCGCTGTTGCATCAGCTGAATTTTCAACGTGCCTGGAAAACCGAATTCGAGCTGGCCGCCATGCGTCTGGCCAGTGCCCGCGCTGCCAAAGGCCACCTGGCCGCGCGGGAAGCGTTCCATGCCGGCGCCAGTGAGTTCGATATTCACATGGCCTATCTGCGCGCCTGCAGCCACAGTGAAGCAGAGCTGCCCTACCCTAATATCATTGCCCTGAACGCACATGCTGGCACCCTGCACTATCAGCACTATGACCGCACCCTGCCAGCTCAGCGCCTGAGTTTTCTGATTGACGCTGGCGCCAGTTGTCTGGGTTATGGGGCGGATATCAGCCGGACTTACGCGGCAGAATCAGCACCACAAACCTTATTTGCCGAACTCATCGTGGCTATGGACCAGCTACAACAATCGCTGGTGGCAAAAGTGCAGCCGGGATTGGGCTACGCGGACCTGCATCTGCAGGCCCATCAAGCACTGGGCAAACTGCTCGCTGAATTCAAACTGGTACAGTGCAGTGCCGAGGCTGCTTTTGAGCAGCGCCTTACGGATGTCTTCCTGCCCCATGGTCTGGGACATCTACTGGGCCTGCAGACCCATGATGTGGGTGGCCATCTGGCCAATGCCGCCGGCGAACCGGCACCAGCACCGGC
>JBJHDG010000215.1:0-4979 GCA_050486425.1 Pseudomonadales bacterium
CTTTTGAGCCGCTGCCCAGGGAGTATTTTCAGGGCGCCGAGATGCCAGCGCGACTCACCCGCTTTCGGGAAAAGCTGAGTTTGCTGGAAGGCCTGGTGGATCGTTTGCTGTGCCTGCCTTTCAATGAAGCCTTGGCAGGGCTGAGTGCCGATGCCCTGGTGCGCCAGCTGCTGGTGGCGCAACTGGGTGTGCGCCACCTGGTGATTGGTGACGACTTTCGCTTTGGCCAGGGGCGGGAAGGGAATCTGGCGTTGCTACAGGATTACGGGCAGCGCCTGGGCTTCACCGTGGAAGCCATGCCTACCCTGGTGTTGGCTGGGGAGCGGATCAGCAGCAGCCGAATTCGGCAGGCACTGGCGGCGGCGGACTTCCTGCTGGCGGAGCGTTTGCTGGGACATGCCTACTTCATCATGGGCAAGGTGGTCTATGGCGCCCAATTGGGCCGTACCCTGGGTATTCACACCGCCAATATCCAGCTGCAACGCTACCGCGCCGCCCTGGAGGGTGTGTTCGCTGTGGAAGTGGATGGTTTGGGGCAGTGCCTGCAGGGCGTGGCCAATGTGGGAGTGCGTCCTACGGTGGACGGCCGCATTCCGTTGCTGGAAGTGCATCTGTTCGACTTCAAGGGCGAGATCTATGGCGAGCTGCTGCAAGTGCGCTTCCGCCACCGGCTGCGGGATGAACGCAGATTTGATTCACTGACGGCGCTTAAGACGCAGATCCATACCGACATTGCTCAGGCCCGGGCCTGGTTTGCGGCTCAGCCGGCGGCGTCGGTGCATTGAAGTCGATATGTATTGAATTAGGATGATCCATGCAAAATTGGAAACTGATAGCAGGTTGGTCGGGGCTGGCGTTAGTGTTGGCGTTGCTGGACCAGCTCAGCAAATACCTGGTGGTGCAGCAGTTGCGCCTGGGCGAGGAAATTGTGGTTTGGCCGATGTTCAGCTGGGTGCGGCTGCACAATAGCGGCGCCGCCTTCAGCATGCTGGCCGGCGCCGGTGGCTGGCAGCGTTGGTTTTTTGTGCTGATCGCGCTGGCCTTCACTGCATTTTTGTTCTATGAGTTGCGGCGCCTGCAGCCGGGCCAGTGGCTGCATGGTTTGGCTTATGCCCTGATTCTGGGTGGCGCCTGGGGCAATCTCTATGATCGGGTGCTGCATGGCTATGTGGTGGACTTCGTTCTGGTGCACTTTCGCCGCGAGTATTTTTTCCCAGCCTTCAATCTGGCGGATGCCGCCATCACCCTGGGCGCCATGCTCTGGATCTGGTTGCTGCTGAAAGAGAGTTGGCACAGCTGGCGCCAGCAGCGCGGCGCGGCCGGCAGTCAGGGCTAGACCACCGCTTGTTATCATTCGCGCTTTGGAGTCCTGTATGGAAATTGGCCCTGGCACCCAGGTCAGCCTGCACTTTGCGTTGGCCCTGCCCAACGGCACGGAAATCGACAGCACCTTCGGCAAGGCCCCGGCCAGTTTCAGCCCCGGTGATGGCAATTTCCTGCCTGGCTTCGAGGCGCTGCTGCTGGGGTTGCGCGCCGGGGACAAACGCCGCTTCGAGGTGTCGCCGGCACAGGCTTTTGGTCCCGGCCACCCGGACAATGTGCGGATGCTGCAAAGGTCGCAGTTCGGCCCGGATATAACGCTGGAGCCGGGCCTGCTGGTGTCCTTCAAGCTCCCGGACGGAGAGCTGCCGGGCCTGGTCCGCGCCCTGGAAGGGGACCTGGTCATCGTGGACTTCAACCATCCTCTGGCTGGCCGCAGCATCCTGTTCGACGTGGAGATTCTCACCGTCAGCCCGGTCTGATGACCGCTCGTCGCCAATCTGGCGCCGTTGATGCCCGGCGCCATTGGCCCTTGCCCTGGATCAGCCTAGTCTGCTAGCCGTTGCCAAAGGGCCCGCAGGTGCGGGCCCGTGCCTGTGCCCCTTGGGGGGCACCTGATCCGAGGGCGGAACATGCAGCAAGCAGATGTGCGTCAGAAGGGGCTGACTCTGGTGGAGTTGCTGGTGGCGGTGGCTATTTTTGCCATCATCTCCGCCATAGCCGTGCCCATCTATACCAGTTACAGCCAGCGTTCCTATGATCGGGAGGCCAGGGCGGATTTGATGGCTTGTGCCATGGCGCTGGAGCGGCGGGCGGGGACGGACTTCAACTACGGTACCGTTGGCGTGGGTCAGGACGTAGACGGGTTTTGTACACCGCAGTCCACGCGCTACACCTTCTCAGTTGATATTACGACTGGCGGTGCCGGCTTTACACTGCGGGCAGTGCCGGATGGTGGCGCGGTTGCCGGCTGCCCTACGATCACCTTGAATTCAGTTGGTGTGATGTCGGGTACGCCCACAACGGGCCCCTGCTCATGAGTAGGTATATGCCATACCGGCAGCGAGGGATCACCATTGTTGAAATCATGGTGGCTCTGGCCATGGCCGCGATACTGCTGGGTGTTGGCGTGCCTGCCTTCAATGGGCTGGTGGCTCAGCGCGCTTTCGTTTCTCAATCCAATGACTTTTTGCTGGCGGTGCAATATGCCCGCAGTGAGGCGGCCACCCGTGGTGAAACCGTCTCCGTACGTGCGATGGATCCCAGCGATGATGACAATGAGTGGGGGCCTGGTTGGTGCGTGGTGGTGGGCACTACTAACGCTTGTGATGCAAGCGACGCAAATACGTTGAGAATTTTCGCAGGCACCATGCCCAATACATTGGACGCACGCGAGGATCTGGACGGCATTAGCGTGTTGCCTTTCAACTCCCGCGGCATGCTGACCCTGACAATTGGCGGCAACCTTGAATTATGGAATTGTTCATCGACCGAAACGGAGCGGGACCCGGGACGTCTGTTGACATTGCGACCAAACGGTCGCATCACCATCGCCAACGTGAATTGCCACTCATGAATGGATATACAGGGAGGCTGCTACCCATGAAACCTATGCTGAGCAAGCGTCAGATATCAGGGTTCTCAATGGTGGAATTGTTGGTGGCTGTGCTGGTCATGGGTATCGGCGTGCTGGGTATTACCGGGCTGCAAGTGCTCAGCCTGCAGAATAACAGGGCGGCGCTACTGCGCGGCGAAGCCGTGCATCTGAGTTACGACATCCTTGATCGCATTCGCGCGAATCCTACCAACGCTTATCATGGCCTTGATTTTGAAAATCCGCCGCCCGCGTCCTCTGATTGCCGAGCTGTCAGTTGCAGTCAGGAGGAGCTGGCCGATTTTGATCAGCGCACCTGGAAATGTGTCCTGGGCGAATTCAGGGAGCATGCCAATTGTGAAGGTTTTTTATTGGAGACCCAGCCAGGGTTGCCGCGAGGTGATGGCGCCATTGCTATTAATGGCCGTCAAGTGGTGATCACTGTGCGCTGGCAGGAACCGAATGTGGCTGGGTGGCAGGAGTTCTCGGTGCAAACCCAGATCTGATGAGGTATTTATGAGGCAACCAGATCGGCAGTTACAGCACCAACTTGGGTTTTCAATCATTGAACTCCTGCTTGCCCTGGCGTTGGGTATGTTGGTGGTGGCCGGCATTGTGCAGTTGTTTGTTGGCAATGCGGCATCGTACAACTTGCTCACCGGCCAGGCACGCATGCAGGAAAATGGGCGTATGGCGATGGAGCTGATGACAACTGACGTGCGCAATGCGGGTTACTTTGGCTGTGCGCCAGAGCGCAGAAACATTGTGTATGGCTTGAATGGCATAACCAATCCGGATGCGATAACCGACGGTGGCTCTGTGTTTGCGTTCAATGCGGCTTGGCCGATTCAGGCATTCCACCCGGGAATGCCGATCCCCGTGCAGGCGAATCTACCAAACGCTGATATCGCAGCAGTAGCCTCCGACGTGCTGACGATCAGGCGCTTGGGGCAGCCGCAGGTCCGACTGGTGGAGGAGCTGGCGGTGGATGGACAGCCTTTGGTGCCGCCGGGCCCGGGAGGCGGCGCGCCATTCTCTGTAAATGACGTGTTGGTGATTGCAGATTGTGAACAGGCGGCAGTACTTAGAGTAACCAACGTTGTACCTGTTGGTGGTAACTTCCGGCTGGAGTGGGCGGCGAGCGGCGCTGTTGGCGCAAATTCGGTGGATCCTCTGGGTAACGGCTCGGGACAGCGATTGTTATCGGGAATAGGTCGGACTTATGGCGCTGATGCTATTGTGGCCCCGCTATTGACGGTCAGCTATTTCGTGGCGGAAAGCCAGTTCGAAAACAGCAGTGATAATCCAGTGTTGGCACTCTGGCAGAAACAGAATGATGCCGCACCGCAAGAATTGATCGCCGGCATCGAAGCGCTGCAGGTGCGTTTCGGCGTCGACCTCACGCCGAATCAAAATCCGATTAGCGTCAACAGCTATGTTAACTTCCCTGGTCCGCCGCCCAGTGCACCCAGTCTGCGAGACGTGGTCAGTGTGCGTATGACGGTGACAGCGAACAGCATCGATGAGGTCTCTGATGCTGGAGAGGCACTTCGGCGCACGTTTACAGAGACCATCTTTCTGCGCAACGCGAACCCAAGGGGTTGAGCATGGAGATCCAGAATTACAGACTGAGTAAACAACAGGGCGTGGCGCTATTTATCGCGTTAGTGATGCTGCTGGTGTTGACCATGATCGGTGTCTCTGCTGTGCAGACTTCCAGCCTGGAAGAGCGGATGGCAAGAAATGCACGTGATCGCATGATTGCGTTTCAGGCCGCAGAGTCGGCACTGACTGATGCGGAGCGTTTCCTGCGCACAACTACTACCTTTGATCTCGACAATATTGGTACGGTTTTTACCGAGACTGGTGCTGGTGGATTCTGGCAAGCCGCAGCGCTGGGTGCGCCGGAGCGCTGGACCGTTCCAGGAAACTGGACGGATGCCAATACTATAGCGGCGCCCACACCGGTTGCCGGCACCTTTGCGTCGACCAGATATATGATTGAGCATCTTGCCATCCTTGAGCGTGGCAGAGACACGCCTGAAATTGGTGGTAGCGACTACAG